>NZ_JBHVPD010000073.1:0-5531 GCF_042887525.1 Kitasatospora sp. NPDC057936 | reverse complement strand
TACAGCTGGAACTTCGGTGACGGTTCGGCGGCGAGCACGGTGCAGAACCCGAGCCACACCTACGCGACCGCCGGGACGTACACCGCGACCCTCACCGTCACGGACGCCGCCAACCCGGCCCACACCGCCACGGCGACCGTCACGACCACCGTCAGCGCCGTCGGCAACCCCCTGGCGGCCACCGCCGCCGGCACGCCGACGTCCGGCCAGGTCCCGCTGAACGTCGCCTTCACCGGCACCGCCACCGGCGGCACCCCGGCCTACGCGTACAGCTGGAACTTCGGTGACGGTTCGGCGGCGAGCACGGTGCAGAACCCGAGCCACACCTACGCGACCGCCGGGACGTACACCGCGACCCTCACTGTCACGGACGCCGCCAACCCGGCCCACACCGCCACCTCGACCGTCACCGTCACGGCCTCGCCCATCGCGGGCACCGCCCCGGGCGCCCCCACCGCACTGACCGCGACGGCCGGCAACGGCCAGGCGGCGCTCGGGTGGACGGCCCCCGCGAGCAACGGCGGCGTCTCCATCACCTCCTACCGCGTCTACCGGGGCACCGCGAGCGGCCAGGAGAGCCTCCTCACCACCGGCGGCTGCAGCGGCCTCGGCGCCGTCCTCTCCTGCACGGACACCGGGCTCACCCCGGGCCAGACGTACTACTACAAGGTCAGCGCCGTGAACTCGATCGGCGAGGGTGCCCAGAGCAACGAGGCCAGTGCCACCCCGACCGGCTGCCCGCCCCGACAGCTGCTCGGCAACCCCGGGTTCGAGACCGGCAGCGCCGCGCCGTGGACCGCCAGCTCGGGTGTCGTCAGCAACAGCGCCACCGAGCCGCCGCACAGCGGCAGTTGGGACGCCTGGCTGGACGGCTACGGCAGCACCCACACCGACACCCTCGCCCAGTCCGTCACCCTGCCGACCGGGTGCGGTACCTACAACCTCTCCTTCTGGCTGCACGTCGACACCGCCGAGACCACCACCACGACCGCCTACGACACGCTCAAGGTGCAGGTCCTCAACAGCTCCGGCACGGTGCTCGCCACCCTGCACACCTACTCCAACCTCGACCACAACACCGGCTACGCGCAGCGGAGTCTCGACCTGTCGCCGTACGCGGGGCAGACCGTCACGCTGAAGTTCACCGGCAGTGAGGACTACGAGAAGCAGACCTCGTTCGTCATCGACGACACCGCGGTCAACGTCTCCTGACGGGCCCCGCCCGGCCGGCCCTCCCGCACAACGGGAGGGCAGGCCTCCTGGTGCGCGGTGCGCGGCTGCCGTACCGTCGGTCGCCGTGACCCTCGACCAGGACCGCGCGAACCGGATCTTCCCGCCCGCCACCTACGCGGACGGCGTGCCGTACGACCTCTACCGCGAACTGCGGGCGGCCGGGCCGGTCCACCGGATCGAGGAGCCGCCCGTCGGCGACTGGCCCGCAGGGCCGGGCTACTGGGCGGTGCTGCGGCACGCGGACGTCAAACACGTGCTGCGCAGCCCGGGGGACTTCTCCTCCCACCTCGGCGGCACCCAGATCCGCGACCCCGAGACACCCGCCGACCTGGCCTTCGCCCGCACGATGATGCTCAATCAGGACCCACCGGACCACTCGCGCCTGCGCCGCATCGTCGCCGCCGCCTTCACCCCGCGTGCCCTGGCCGACCTGGCCGCCGCCATCGAGAGCCGCGTGCACGAACTCGTCGACACCGTTCGGCCGTTGGGCGCCACCGACTTCGTCGGCCTGGCCGCCGACCTGCCCCTGTGGACGCTCGCCCGGGTGATGGGCGTCCCCGACCGGGACCGCCGTCTCCTGCTGGACTGGGCGAACCGGGTGATCGGCTACCAGGACGCCGACCACGCCGCGTCCGCCACCGCAGACCCGGCCGGCCTGACCCCCCTCGGCCGCGCCGCCCTCGCCCACCGCCCGACCGCCACCCCCGGCGGTCGTCCGCTCAACCCGCGCTCCCGCGCCGGCCTCGCCGACCTCTACGCCTACGCCCACTCCCTCGCCCGACAGCCGGACGCGGACGGCCTGCTGGCCCGCACCCGGGAGGCGGGGCTGACGGTCGACGAGTTCGAGACGATGTTCTTCCTCTTCGCCGTGGCCGGCAACGAGACCGTCCGCAACGCCCTGCCCGGCGGGCTCCACGCCCTGCTCAGCCACCCCGACCAGTACCGACTGCTCTGCGAGAAACCGGAGTTGACCGCATCCGCAGTCGAGGAGATGCTGCGCTACTGGCCTCCCGTCATGGAGTTCCGCCGCACCGCCACCCGGGACCTCACCCTGGCGGGCCGACCCGTCCGGCGCGGCGACAAGGTCGTCGTCTACCACGCCTCCGCCAACCGCGACGAGCACGTCTTCCCCGACCCCGACCGCTTCGACATCACCCGCACCCCGAACGACCACGTGAGCTTCGGCTACGGCCCCCACTTCTGTCTCGGTGCCCAACTCGCGCGCCTGCAGATGACCGTGATGATCCGTCACCTCGTCACGACCCTCCCCGGCCTGGAACTCGCGGACCCGGGCCGAGCCCCGCAGCGCCTGGTCTCCAACTTCCAGAACGGACTCAAGTCCCTCCCGATCAGATGGCGCGCGGGCGGCGGCTCGCGCCGGGTGAGCGGCGCGCGCGTCAGCGTGCGCAGTCCGGGCAGAGCCCCCGGTAGGTGACCTCGGCGCCCGACACGGTGAAGCCGAAGCGCTGTTCGGACGGGAGGTCGGCGAGCGGGTCGCCGGCCGGGTGGACGTCGCGGATGGTGCCGCAGTCGGTGCAGACGAGGTGCTGGTGGGGGTGGTGGGCGTTGGGGTCGTAGCGCTTGGCGCGGCCGTCGGTGGCGACCTCGACCACCTCGCCGAGCGTGACGAGCTCGCCGAGGGTGTTGTAGACGGTGGCCCGGGAGATCTCGGGGAGCCGCTCCGCGGCGCGGGCGTGCACCTCGTCGGCGGTGAGGTGCACGTGGTCGCCGTCGAGGACCTCCGCCACGACGCGCCGCTGGGAGGTGAGGCGCCAGCCGCGCTCGCGCAGTCGTTCCAGGAGGTCGCTCATGTCGGTTCACCTATTCAGGTCAATGGAGAAACCCGGAGTTTATCAGCGGATATCAGGGTTATCCGGTATTGGACCCGATACTTCCCTGGTGTCCTTCTTGACTTGGATTGCGTCCATCGTAGGATCGGCTCCGGCATTAGCCTAGGCAGCAGCACACCAGGTAGCGCAAGACACCGTGATCCGCCTTGTCAGGGAAGGATTCCCATGTCTGAGAACCACGATGCAACCGGAGTCGGAGCACAGGCGGAGGGCACGGGCGGCTGCCCGGTCGTCCACGGGCGCGCGGCGCACCCCACCCAGGGCGGCGGCAACCGCCAGTGGTGGCCCGACCAGCTGAACCTCAAGATCCTCGCCAAGAACCCCGCGGTGGCGAACCCGTTCGGCGCGGAGTTCGACTACGCGGCGGCGTTCGAATCCCTCGACCTCCCGGCCGTCAAGCGCGACATCGCCACGGTCCTCACCACGTCGCACGACTGGTGGCCCGCCGACTACGGCAACTACGGCCCGTTCATGATCCGCATGGCCTGGCACAGCGCGGGCACCTACCGCATCCGCGACGGACGCGGCGGCGCCGGCGGCGGCCAGCAGCGCTTCGCCCCGCTCAACAGCTGGCCGGACAACGCGAGCCTGGACAAGGCCCGCCGCCTGCTGTGGCCGGTCAAGAAGAAGTACGGCCGCAGCCTGTCCTGGGCCGACCTGATGGTCCTCGCCGGCAACGTCGCCCTGGAGACGATGGGCTTCGAGACCTTCGGCTTCGGCGGCGGCCGGGTCGACGAGTGGGAGCCGGACGAGGACGTCTACTGGGGCCCGGAGACCACCTGGCTCGGCGACGAGCGCTACACCGGCGACCGCGAGCTGGAGAACCCGCTCGCCGCCGTCCAGATGGGCCTGATCTACGTCAACCCCGAGGGCCCCAACGGCAATCCGGACCCGATCGCGGCCGCGCGCGACATCCGCGAGACCTTCTACCGGATGGCGATGAACGACGAGGAGACCGTCGCCCTCATCGCCGGCGGCCACACCTTCGGCAAGACCCACGGCGCCGGCCCGGCGGACAACGTCGGCCCCGACCCCGAGGCCGCGCCGATGGAGCAGCAGGGCCTCGGCTGGAGGAGCGCCTTCCGTACCGGCGTGGGCGGCGACGCGATCACCAGCGGCCTGGAGGGCGCCTGGACGCACACCCCCACCACCTGGGACAACTCCTTCTTCGAGACCCTCTTCGGCTACGAGTGGGAGCTCACCGAGAGCCCCGCCGGCGCCCACCAGTGGATCCCGAAGGACGGCGCCGGCGCCGACACCGTGCCCGACGCGCACGACCCGTCGAAGCGGCACGCCCCGGTCATGCTCACCACCGACCTGTCGCTGCGCCTGGACCCGGTCTACGAGCCCATCTCCCGGCGCTTCAAGGACGATCCGGCGCAGTTCGCCGACGCGTTCGCCCGCGCCTGGTTCAAGCTCACCCACCGCGACATGGGCCCGGTCGTCCGCTACCTCGGCCCGGAGGTCCCGAGCGAGGAGCTGATCTGGCAGGACCCGCTGCCGGCGGCCACCGGCGAGCGGATCGACGCCGCCGACGCCGCCGCGCTCAAGGAGCGCGTCCTCGCCACCGGCCTGTCCGTCGCCCAGCTGGTCTCCGCCGCGTGGGCCGCCGCCTCGTCCTTCCGTGGCAGCGACAAGCGCGGCGGCGCCAACGGCGGCCGGATCCGCCTCCAGCCGCAGGCCGGCTGGGAGGTCAACGACCCGGACGAGCTCGCGATCGTGCTGCGCGCCCTCGAAGGCGTCCAGCGGGACTTCAACGCCCGGGCCGGTGCCAAGCACGTCTCGCTGGCCGACCTCGTCGTGCTGGCCGGCGGCGCGGCCGTCGAGAAGGCGGCGAAGGACGCGGGCGTCGCGGTCGAGGTGCCGTTCGCGGCCGGGCGCGTGGACGCCTCGCAGGAGCAGACCGACGTCGAGTCGTTCGCGGCGCTGGAGCCCTCGGCCGACGGCTTCCGCAACTATGCCGGCAAGGGCCAGCGGCTGGCCGCCGAGTACCTGCTGCTCGACCGGGCCAACCTGCTGACGCTGAGCGCCCCCGAGCTCACCGTCCTCGTCGGCGGCCTGCGCGTCCTCGGCGCGAACCACGGAAAGTCCACGCACGGCGTGTTCACCGACACGCCGGGCGTGCTGACGAACGACTTCTTCGTCAACCTGCTCGACCTCGACACCACGTGGAAGGCCGCCTCCGGGGACGCGACCACGTTCGAGGGCCGCGACTCCTCCGGCGCCGTCAAGTGGACCGGCACCCGCGCCGACCTCGTGTTCGGCTCGAACTCCGAGCTGCGCGCCGTCGCGGAGGTCTACGCGAGCGACGACGCCAAGGAGAAGTTCGTCCGGGACTTCGTCGCGGCCTGGGTCAAGGTCATGAACCTCGACCGGTTCGACCTCGCCAAGGCGTGACGCCCGGCTCGGGGCCGGGCCCGGGGCCTGTCCGTGCGGACAGGCCTACAC
>NZ_JBHVPD010000072.1:0-56504 GCF_042887525.1 Kitasatospora sp. NPDC057936 | reverse complement strand
CCCCGCGAGGAGGGGGCCCGGCCTTCCGCCGTACGGCCTACCGGAAGTCGTGGACGTGGGCGAAGCCCTCCACGCCGCCGGCCACGTCCTTGGCGGTGGCGGCGCCCCAGCCCTCGCCACCGGTGACGATGTGCGAGGTGTGGGCGACGGCGGCCCACTGGTCGGCCGCGAACACCGGGTCGGCGGAGCCGACGAACTCGCCGCCCCCAGCCAGGCCGACGTGCGCGAACGCCGGGGTGGCGGCACCCGCGAGCGCGAGCGCGGCGGTGGCGGTCAGCGCGACCTTGGCCAGCTTGCTCTTCATGGTTCTGCCCTCTCTTCGGGAGCGCCTCGGCCGGCGCTCTGCCTGTGACACGTGATCACTTCCGGCCGTCCGGCCCGCCGCCCCACGCGCCGGACCGGACGGCCGTTCACCCGGCCGGGCGCGCGCCCGCCGGACACCTCGTCCGTACAGCCCGGAGGGCCCGGGGAGACCAACCTCCCCGGGCCCTCCGTCCGTGCCGTGCCCCTTGATCAGCCGATCAGGTGCGAGACACCCGCGTCGCCCGAGGACTGGGTGTTCTGGCCGACGTTGCAGATCTGCTTCGGGGTGCTGTTCAGGACCGGCACCTCGACCGGAACCGCGACGCCGATGACGGCGACGGCGATGTTGTGGACCTCCGGCAGGCAGATGTTGGCGTTGTCCAGGGTGTGGAAGTTCGGGCTGGCGTTGCCGTGGGTGCCGGTCTGGTTGGTGCCGCCGTTGCCCTGGACCGAGGTGGCGGCGCCGTCCGAGTCGACGATGGCGGAGGCCGAGCCGGCGGACATCGCGATGGCGGCGGCGGCCAGGCCGGCAGCGGTGAGGGACTTCTTGATCATTTCCGGTTTTCCTCTCGAGGGGTGAATCGGGGAGCGATTCGAAGGGATGGTTCAGGAGGCCTGCCCGGGAGCTGCAGGCGGTACGGCTCGGACGGTTCGTCAGCCGACCAGGTGCGAGACGCCGGCGTCGCCGTGGCTCTGGGTGCCCTGGCCCTGGGTGCAGTACTGCTTGCCACCGCTGTTGGCGATCGGGACCTCGACGGGGACGGCCACACCGAGAACGCCGACGGCGATGTTGTGGATCTCGGGGAGGCAGACGTTCGCGTTGTCCAGGAAGTGGAAGTTCGGGCTGTTGTTCCCGACGGTGCCGGTGAAGTTGGTGCCGCCGTTGCCCTCGATGGAGGCGGCGGCGCCGTCCGCGTCACCGATGGCGGTGGCCGGCGCGGCGGCGGCGGCCAGCGCGGCGACGGCCAGGCCGGCGGCGGCGAAGGACTTCTGGATCATGGGGAGATCCCTCTCTGAAAAGCTCTTTGGTTTCCGTGCGTACAACGCGTAGAACGCTCAGACCCGGTCTGCAGTCACTGACGTCCAGATCAAAGAATGACGGCACGGAAGGTTACGGGGATTTTTGAAAAGAGTCCGGGAGGCGCGTCCGGGAGTGGTTTCCGGTCGGATTATTAGGCCGAATCGGTTAACCGCCGCAATCGGTACTCCCGCTCACTCGTTGAGACAGATTGCTTTACGGCTGCGGTACTCGGGTAGCGCGGCCGTACCCCCCTCGGAAGATCTCCAGTACGGACAGGCAGAACGGTGAAAAGCATGAAGTTCTCCAAGCGGGCCGGCGCGATGCTGCTGGCGGTCGGTGCGGGCGTGCTCGCCTCCCAGGGGGCGGCCTCCGCCGCCCCCATGAGCCCCGACCAGGTCGGAGCGCTGGAGGACAGGCTGGCCACCCAGCAGGTCCCCGCGGACATCCCGCTCGCCCCGCTGGACAGCCACCTCACCGCGGGCATCCCCACCTCGCTGGTCATGCCGCCGGCGCCGGGGCGGACCACCAGCACCAGCACCGAGCTGCTCCCCGACCGCCTCGTCCCCGAGCTGCGCACCGGCAAGGTGGGCCCGAGCGCCAAGGCCGAGCTGCCCGTCCCGCTGGTGGACCAGAGCACCGACCTCGGCAAGGTGCTGCTGGACGCCCCCGCGGCGCCGCTGCGCGCCGACACCCCGGGCCTCGCCCTCGGCAAGCCGCTCTCGCTCGCCCAGGACGGCACCGGCCAGCTGGCCGGCGGTCGCCTGAAGGTCGACGAGGTGGACCCGCGGCTGGTCACCGGCGCCGTCCAGGCGGTGCCGGGCGCCACGGCGACCCTCGGCAACGAGGACCACCGCCTCTCGGTCACCGACGAGGTGAACGACCTGGCCACGACCACCGCGGCCACCACGACCGGCGTCGTGCAGGAGACCGGGCTGACGGACCTCGCGCAGCTCTGAGTCCTCCGCGCACATGCGAGAGCCCGGCACCCCGCCTCGTACGGGTGCCGGGCTCTCGCGTGTGCGCGGGCCTCAGCCCGGCAGGACGCCGGTCAGTCCGCCGACCAGCGGGAGGTCCTTGGCGCCGCCCCCGGCGCTCAGCGGACCGGTCAGCGTACCGGTGCCGACCGGCGCGAGGCCCTGGTCGGGCTGCACGGTCGCGCCGTTGTTGAGCACGTCGGCCGAGGAGTTCGCCCACGGGTCCAGGCGCAGGCTCTTGATCGGCGCGACGCCGTAGCCGAGCCCGGAGGTCGTCCCGTTCAGCGCCTGGCCGACGTCCGTCTTCGTCAGCGTGGCCGGGCCGGTCTCCGGGACCGGGTGCGGGGCGGTGGCGGCCTGCGCGGAGCCCGCGCCGAGCAGCACCGCGGCGCCGACGGCGGCGGCCAGCCCGGCCCCGCCCTTCTTCGAAACCATGCGGATCACCCTTCGGTGGATCGGGATCCGGTCGGCCGGCGGCCGGCCGGGAGCAGGGGGCCGTCCGGAGATGCCGAACTGCCCCCCGGCCGGTCGGTCGGGGGGCAGTTCGGCCGGAACGCGTGCCGACCGGAGGATCAGCAGTCGTCCGCGTCGTGGTGCGGGTGCATGTCCACGTTGGCGCAGCTGTTGCCGAAGGCCGGGTTCAGCAGGCCGACCACGTTGATGGAGTTGCCGCACAGGTTGATCGGCACGTGCACCGGGACCTGGATCTGGTTGCCGGAACCGACGCCGGGGGAGCCGGCGGCCACGCCCTCGGCGCCCGAGCTGGCGGCGGCGGAGCCGGCCGCGCCGAGCACCAGGCCGGCGGCGGCGGCGGAGAGGACGGCGACCTTCTTCACGTTCTGCATGGGGGTTGATCTCCTCGATCACACACGGGTGGAGCGTGCCGCGCCCCGTCGCGGGGCGCGGCACGGACTCGGTGAATCAGCTGTCGCCGGGGCGGCGACCGCGGGTTCAGCCGACGTTGGCGCAGCTGTTGCCGAAGGCCGGGTTCAGCAGGCCGATGACGTTGACGGTGTTGCCGCAGACGTTCAGCGGGATGTGGATCGGCACCTGGATCTGGTTGCCGGAGAGCACGCCGGGGGAGCCGGCGGCCACGCCCTGGGCGCCGGAGCTGGCGAACGCGCCGCCGGCCGCACCGAGGACCAGACCGGTGGTGGCCAGCGTCAGGACGGCGGCCTTCTTGAGGTTGCGCATGTTATTTCCTCCGTTTTCTGCCCGACGGATCGCGAATGTCGGGAGCCGGGCGAGCAGGAATGCTCGCCCGCTGGCTTCTGGGATTGCCGTGGTTTGTCACTCCGTCGGCGCACACCGGCGTGTTCCGCCCATGGCTCGGGCGTGGCCGCGGTGGCCGCTTCTCGGCGCCTCGCGGACGGTTTCCCGCACGGCCGGGATAAGGTCCGGGGCAAGGCGCGACCAGGAGGAATTCCCGGTCAGGCGTTGAGGCAGTGATTGCCGAACGCCGGGTTCAGGAGGCCCGCCACGTCGACCGAGTTGCCGCACACGTCGAGCGGGATGTGCACGGGGACCTCCACCGAGTTGCCCGAGACCACGCCGGCGGAGCCGGCCGCGACACCCTCGGCGGTCGCGCCGTGCAGGTGGTGGGCGGACGCGACGCCGGCACCGGCGGCGAGCAGGGCGGCGGTGGCCGCGGTGCCGGCGACGCCGTGGGCTAGCTTGCGCATGGGCGGTACTCGATTCGTGTAGGGGCCTGAGTGGAGCGTGTTCCGCCAGGGAGAACGAGGCAGGGCGCGAGGGGAAACGGTCCGGTCCGGTGATCACCCGAATGCCGGGTACCACCACCGTTGCGCCACACGGGTGACATGGCGTGTGCGCTCGCAACCGCTCCCGACGGGTCTCGTTCTAGTTGTCGCACTCCCCGTGCATCTCTGTTGAACAGTCAGGAGGCTCGTATGAGCATCAAGAAGACGGCTGCCGTCGGTGCCGCCGTGGTGGGTATCGTCGCCGCGGGCGCGGGCTCCGCGATGGCCAGCTCGGGCGCCGAGGGCGTCGCCGCGGGTTCCCCCGGTGTCATCTCCGGCAACCAGATCCAGATCCCGGTGCACATCCCGGTCAACCTGTGCGGCAACTCGGTCGACGTCATCGGTGCGCTGAACCCTGCGTTCGGCAACCACTGCGCCAACCTGGGCTGATTCCGCACCCGGTTCGGCCGGGTGTCGAGCCGCCGTCCCGCGCTTCCCTCCTGGGGTGCGGGCGGCGGCTCTTTCGCATGTCCGGGGGCGTCGCGACGGCCCGCGGAGCGTCAACTTCCGCTGCTGTCACAAGCCTTGTTGCGTTACTTGTCAGTACCTAGAATGTGAGACCTGCTCATCTTTCTGCTCCGCGTTCTTGCTCCGCGCCGCTCGGCGCCCCCGGCCGGGCGGTCCCCACCCCCCCCGCAAGGAGTCGCGTGTGATCAGGTCACGACTGTCGGCGGCGCGCAGAACCCGGACGGTTGCGCGCCGCTCCCCGTACGGCGCACTTCTCGCCGTGAGCGCCCTCGTCGCCACCCTCGGCCTGGCCGGCGCACCCGCCGCCCTCGCCGACCAGGCCCCCGCGGCCGACGGCGCCCGCCCGGCCGCGATCGTCGCCCTCGGCGACAGCGCCATCTCCGGGGAGGGCGCCGGCACCGACACCGGTGACGGCTACTTCCCGGACACCGACACCCCCACCAACTACTGCCACCGGCACCCGAAGTCGGAGGTCTTCGTCACCGACATCCCCGGGGTGACCCCGATCGACCTCGCCTGCTCCGGCGCCCAGACCGGCGACCTGGTCAGCGACCCGGAGCTGGCCAAGATCACCGGCGGCGGCAGCGGCGACTTCGGCGAGCCCAAGCAGGACGTCAAACTCGCCGACGCGGCGGGCAAGTACGACGTCAAGATGGTCGTCGTCACGATCGGCGCCAACGACGACTTCGACTTCAGCGGGATCATGATGCACTGCCTCGCGCAGTACTTCCCGATCCCGAAGAGCCAGGGCTGCCGCGACACCATCGGCAGCGCCGACATCGCCCAGCGGGCCAAGCGCGTCCAGCCCAAGGTCGTCGCGGCGCTGCAGAACATCCGGCAGACCATGCGCCGGGCCGGCTACGCGGACTCCTCGTACCAGCTGGTCTACCAGTCGTACTTCAACCCGATCACACCGGACATCCGCCGCAACGACTACCTCGGCAAGATCGCCGACGGCTGCCCGGCCTTCCCCGAGGACCTGGCCTGGGGCCACAACTGGGTGGTGCCGACGTTCAGCGACGCGCTCCGCTCGGCGGCCGAACAGGTGCCCGGCGTCCGGTACCTGGACCAGCGGCGGGTCGCCTTCGGGCACGAGGTCTGCGCCGAGTGGACCAGTTCCCCGTACGAGTACAGCAACGGGGACGTCATCAACCTCTCCGAGTGGGCGCGCAACGGCTGCGACTCGCAGATCGGCATCCCCGGCCTGTGCATGAACATGGTCCGCCAGTCGTACCACCTGCGCGTCGCCGGCTACCGCGGCGAGGGCGTCTGCCTCGGCCAGTTCTTCGCCCGGCCCGACCAGGCGGAGGCCTACTGCACGCTCAACCAGCAGAACACCACGTCCATCCAGCCGCTCACCCCCGGGCAGCCGTTCGGCGACGGCCCCGAGGACGGCGCCTGGTACCAGCTGACCAACGCGGCCACCGGCAACGCGCTCGACCTCACCGGCGGCGGCACCTACGGCGACGCGACCAACGGCCGCGCCGCGATCAGCTACCCGGCCACCGGCGGGCTCAACCAGTCGTTCGTCCTGGAGGCGAAGGCGGGCGGCGGTTACGAGCTCGACTTCAGCGGCAACCGGGACATGTGCCTGGACGCCGACGCCGCGTCCGTCGCCGCCGGCACCCGGATCCAGCAGTGGGGCTGCAACGGCGGCGGCAACCAGCACTGGGTGTTCAAGCCGGCCGGCGGCGGCCGCTACACGGTCGCCGACTCCCAGGACCAGGGCAAGGTGCTCACCGCCGGCGGCGGCCGCGACGCGCAGGGCAACCCGCTCGTCGTGCTCGCGGCCGACACCGGCGCCGCCGACCAGCTGTGGCAGCTCACCAAGCTCGGCATCGTCTACCTCCACGGCTGACACCGCCGCAGACACCGCCGCGCCCCGGTCCGCCGCCCGGGTGTGCCCGCCCGGTTGCGCCCCGCCGCCCCGGGCCGGGCGGGGCCGGTGTCGTAGGCTCACTCGACGTCGCCGCGTTCGCCGGCGCGCCGACCACGAGCCGGGCGGGGAGAGCCACAGCAGATGAGCACGGCATCGAGCACCGAGTCGTCCAGCGCCGAACCCGGCGCCCCGACGCCTCCGGTGACGACGGACGAACGGCCGGAGCCGGAGCGCACCGCCCCGGGCCGCTTCGGCGCCCTGATGGACCGCTTCGCGCCCGCGCTCGGCGCGTACGCCGTGGTCAAGGCCACCGGCCTGACCGTCTTCATGATGCTGCTGGCCCACACCGGGGACTACCTCAAGAAGGACCCGGGCCGCGGCGGCGGCGCCCAGCCGTGGGACGTGCTCGGCACCTGGGACGGCATCTGGTACCAGCGGATCGCCGAGAACGGCTACGACCCGCAGCTGATCCCGCTGCACGGCTTCCCGCTGGCCAGCTACTACGAGAACTCGGCGGCCTTCTTCCCGCTCTACCCGTGGCTGATGCGGCTGGTCGGCGCGGTCACCGGGCTCGGCCCGTACGGCTCCGGAATCGTCGTGTCGGTGCTCGCCTCGTTCGTCGCGGCGGCCGGCATCTTCGCGGTCGCCGAGCGGCTCGGCGGCTGGCGGGCGGGCGTGATCGCCGCGGTGCTCTGGGGCCTGTTCCCGGGCTCCGGCGTCGAGTGGGCGGTCTACTCGGACTCGCTGTTCGTCGCGCTGTCCGCCTGGGCCTGCTACTGCGTGATGACCCACCGCTGGGTCGCCGCCGGGCTGCTGACCCTGGCCGCGGGCCTCAACCGCCCGACCGCCGCCGCCCTGATCGCCGCCGTCTCGGTCGCCGCCCTGGTGGCGCTCGTCCGGCGCACCGACGGCGTCCGCCGCCCGCTCTTCGCGATGCTGATCACGCCGTGGGGCCTGCTCTGGTACGTCGCCTGGGTCGGCTACCGGATGGGGGACTGGGGCGGCTACTTCAAGCTCCAGCGCGGCGCCTGGAACCGCTACTTCGACTGGGGCGCCTCCACCTCCCGCACGGCCCTGGACGTGGTCACCGGGCACTGGAACTTCTGGCAGTCCAACCCGGCCCCCGACCTGATCGCGATCGCGCTGCTGATCGCCCTGCCCGGCCTGCTGGTGCTGCTGCTGCGGCTGCGCCCGCCGCTGGTCCTGGTGATCTACACGCTGCTGACCATCTTCACCGCGCTGAGCAGCAACCAGATCTTCGACAACATCTCGCGCTACCTGCTGCCGGCCTTCCCGCTCTGCGTCGGCCTCGCGGTCGCGCTGCGCCGGGTGCGGACGCCCTCGCTGATCGGGCTGTTCGCGATGCCCGCGATCGCGGCGGGCTGGTACGCCGGGTACGCGCTGTTCGAGATGGGCATCCCGTAGGCCGTCCCGCGCCGGGGCGGTTCGTGTGCGACGGCACGCCGGTTGGTTGGCTACGGGATCATCTGCCGACGGACGGCACGTTGCTAACCTCGGACGCATGACGACGACCCCGCCCGTGCGGCAGATCCGCGACATCTCCGGCCTGCTGGACCACGCGAGCCACGTGCTGGCGACCCGGATGGCGTCGGCCTTCACCGAGCTCGGGATCACCCCCCGCGCGTACTGCGTGCTGTTCCACGCGCAGGAGGCGGAGCGCACCCAGATCCAGCTCGCCGAGCTGGCCGACCTGGACAAGACGACGATGGTGGTCACCGTCGACGAGCTGGAGAAGGCGGGCCTGGCAGAGCGCCGCCCGTCCGCCATCGACCGCCGGGCCCGGATCATCTCGGTCACCGAGGCGGGCGAGCGCGCCGTCGAGCGGGGCACCGAGATCGCCGACCGGGTGCACCGCGAGGTGCTGGACGCCCTGCCGGAGCCCGAGCGCGGGGTCTTCGTGTCGGCGCTGACGCGCCTGGTGGACGGCCACCTGGCGGAGCCCGTGGAGAGCGAGCGGACGGTCCGCCGCGCCCGCCGCGCCCGGAGCTGAGCGGATCGCCGCGAGCTGCTCCCGAGATAGATAGTCCCGAACAAAACAATCTGCTAGCGTCTTACCCGGTACTCGACGAACCGGGAGACCCGCCATGCCCACGCACGCCCCGACCGCGCCCGCCCCGGCGCCCGCCGCCCCCGTCCGTTCCCGCGCACTCGCCCTCGCCGTGCTCTGCGCGGGGATGCTGATGATCGTCCTGGACGGCTCGATCGTCACCGTGGCGCTGCCCGCCATCCGGGACGACCTGCACTTCTCGCCCGCCGGCCTGACCTGGACGGTCAACGCCTACCTGATCGCCTTCGGCGGCCTGCTCCTGCTCGCCGGCCGCCTCGGCGACCTCGTCGGCCGCAAGCGCGTCTTCGTCGCCGGGCTCGGCGTCTTCACCGCCGCGTCGCTGCTCTGCGCCCTCGCCCCCGGCCAGGGCGTGCTGATCGCCGCCCGCTTCCTCCAGGGGGTCGGCGGTGCGACGGCCTCGGCCGTCAGCCTCGGCATGATCGTCACGCTCTTCCCCGAGCCCCGCGAACGCGGCCGGGCCATCGGCGCGTTCAGCTTCGTCGGCGCGGCCGGCGCCTCCGTCGGCCAGGTGCTCGGCGGCGTGCTCACCCAGGCGCTCAGCTGGCACTGGATCTTCCTGATCAACCTGCCGCTCGGCCTCGCCGCCGCCCTGCTCGCCGTCCGCGCGCTGGCGGCCGACAGCGGCCCCGGCCTGCGGGCCGGCGCCGACGGGCTCGGCGCCGCGCTGATCACCGCCGCCCTGATGCTCGGCATCTACGCCATCGTCGGCACCGGCGAGCACGGCTGGGCCTCGGCCCGCACCCTCGGCCTCGGCGCGCTCTCGCTCGCCCTGCTGGCCGGCTTCCTGCTCCGCCAGGCCCGCGCCGCCCACCCCCTGCTGCCGCTGCGGACGTTCCGTTCACGGAACGTCTCCGGCGCCAACGCCGTCCAACTGCTCATGGTCTCCGGGCTGTTCGGCTTCCAGATCCTGATCGCGCTCTACCTGCAGAACGTCCGCGGCTACGGCGCCGCCGCCACCGGCCTCGCGATGCTCCCCGCCGCACTCGCCATCGGCACGGTCTCGCTGGCGCTCTCCGCCCGCCTCAACGCCCGCTTCGGCGAACGCCCGGTGCTGCTGGCGGGTCTCGTCCTGCTGGTCGCCGCCCTCGCGCTGCTCGTCCGGCTGCCCGCCGACGCGGACTACGTCCTCGACCTGCTCCCGACGATGCTGCTCGCGGCCGGATTCGGCCTCGCGATCTCGGCCCTCACCGCGCTGGGCATGTCCGGTGCCGGGCCGGCCGACGCGGGCACCGCCTCCGGGCTCTTCAACACCACCCAGCAGGTCGGCGGCGCACTCGGCGTCGCCGTCCTCACCACCCTCGCCGACCGCTCCTCGGATTCACCCGTGGGGGGCTTCCACGTCGCCTTCGCGGTGGCCGCCGGCCTGCTGGTGCTCGCCACGCTGCTCGCCGCAGTGGTGCTCCGCCCCGCCGGGGCCGACCGGTGACGAGCCGTCAGACACCTTCGCCCCGAGGCCGGTTCGGCCGTCGGGGCGTTCGGTTTCGTCGGATCTGCCGGTCCGTCCGGCCGCGTTACGGCCAGACCAGGCAGTACAGCTGGTGGCCGGCCTCGTGCAGGCGGTTGGCGAAGTCCTGCCACTCGTGCAGCATGCTGTAGATCACGAAGGCGTCGCGCGGGCCCCGGCGGTCGGGCACGGTGGACCAGATGAAGGCCGCCGCGCCGAGCTCGGTCTCGTCGGCCTTGCGCAGCGGTTCGACGACGTTCTGCGGGAGCTGGACGACGGCGTAGTCGGGGTGCAGCACGACGAGTTCCAGCGGCGGGACCTGGTGCAGCGGGACGCCCTGGATGCCGGTGAGGACCATGGCGCTCATGGTCTCCGGCTTGATCTTGGTGGAGAGGTGCCCGTTGGGGGACCCGCTGGTCTCCATCAGGTCGCCGAGGCGCCCCAGCGAGCCCAGCTCACCCGCGTCCAGGCCGAGTCCACCCGGGCCGAGCGCGGTGGGGACTCTGGCGGCCGTCGCACGGTCGGGTGCGCCGAAGTACTTGTACGTCACCCCCACGCGTCCCTCACCCCGCCTCTCGCCGCCGCGGCGACCGCGTCCCGTCCCCGCTCCCGTACCCCCGCGTGCGGCCTCGGCAGGCCTGCGGGAGCCCCCCGCGGCCTCGTCGTAGCCGTCCTGCGCCTCGGACACTCGGACCATCCTCACCGGAATTCGCCGGAATCGACAGACCCCCGCACGCCCGGCGTCCCTCCGGACGTGCTCCTTACCCGTCATGCGCCGCCGTACCCACTCGCGGGCCCTACCCACTCGCGGAAGGCGGCAGTCCTCTCCACACCCCTGCACACAACCGGAGCGCCTGCGCACTCTGAGTGCACAGTCTGACTGGTCCGCGCCGCGGGGCAGTCAGCGCCCCCGTCTCTACGGACAACCGTACAGACAACGGTGCCCGGATCATCGTTCCAGATGATCGGGTCCGACATGCAGAGGTCAAGGACACGATTTGAGACCATGTCTCCCGTGAGCTACCCCTACGAAGCCCCCCAGTCCCAGTCGCTGTTCGACCGCGCGTCGGTCGTCACGCCCGGCGGCGTCAACTCCCCGGTGCGCGCCTTCCGCGCGGTCGGCGGCACGCCGCGCTTCATGGTGTCCGGAACCGGCCCCTACCTCACCGACGCCGACGGCCGCGAGTACGTCGACCTGGTGTGCTCGTGGGGTCCGATGATCCTCGGCCACGCGCACCCCGCGGTGATCGACGCCGTGCAGGCGGCGGTCGTCCGCGGCACGTCCTTCGGCACGCCCGGCCAGGGCGAGGTCGAGCTCGCCGAGGAGATCGTCGCGCGGATCGCCCCGGTCGAGCAGGTCCGGCTGGTCTCCTCGGGCACCGAGGCCACCATGTCCGCGATCCGGCTGGCCCGAGGCTTCACCGGCCGGGCGAAGGTCGTGAAGTTCGCGGGCTGCTACCACGGTCACGTGGACGCGCTGCTGGCCGCCGCCGGTTCCGGCGTCGCCACCTTCGGCCTGCCCGACACCCCGGGCGTCACCGGCGCCCAGGCCGGCGACACCATCGTGCTGCCCTACAACGACCTCGCCGCGGTCGAACAGGCCTTCGCCGCGCACCCGGGCGAGATCGCCTGCGTGATCACCGAGGCCTCGCCCGGCAACATGGGCGTCGTCCCGCCGCTGCCCGGCTTCAACGCCGGCCTGGCCCGCCTCTGCCGGGACAACGGCGCGCTGTTCATCTCCGACGAGGTGATGACCGGCTTCCGCGTCTCCAAGGCCGGCTGGTACGGCCTGGAGGCCGCGCACGAGGGCTGGGCGCCGGACCTGCTCACCTTCGGCAAGGTCATGGGCGGCGGCTTCCCGGCCGCGGCCTTCGGCGGCCGCGCCGACGTGATGGCGCACCTGGCCCCGGCCGGCCCGGTCTACCAGGCCGGCACCCTCTCCGGTAACCCGGTCGCCACCGCCGCCGGCCTCGCCCAGCTGCGCGGCTGCACCGACGAGGTCTACGCGACGGTGGACCGGGTCGCCGCCGAGGTCTCCGGCCTGGTCACCGAGGCGCTCGCCAAGGAGGGCGTGGCGCACCGGCTGCAGACCGCCGGGAACATGTTCTCGGTGTTCTTCACCGAGGCCGCGGTCACCAACTACGACGAGGCCAGGACCCAGGAGGCGTACCGTTTCACCGCCTTCTTCCACGCGATGCTCGCCGAGGGCGTCTACCTGCCGCCGTCCGCCTTCGAGTCCTGGTTCGTCTCGGCGTCCCACGACGAGCGGGCGATCGAGCGGATCGCCGCCGCCCTGCCGGCCGCCGCGCGCGCGGCCGCCGCGGCCACGGCCTAGTCCACCCCGAGCCCCAGGAGTCTTGAGAAGTGAGTGCCGAAGAGATCACCGTCGTCCACCTGATGCGGCACGGTGAGGTGCACAACCCGGAGGGCGTCCTGTACGGCCGCCTGCCGGACTACCACCTGTCCGAGCTGGGCCGGCGGATGGCCGACCGGGTCGCCGAGGACCTGGCCGGACGGGACATCACCCACGTGGTGGCGTCCCCGCTGGAGCGGGCGCAGGAGACCGCCGAGCCGATCGCCAAGGCGCACGGCCTGGAGGTCGCGGCGGACGCGCGGCTGATCGAGGCGGAGAACATCTTCGAGGGCAAGACCTTCGGCGTCGGTGACGGCTCGCTGCGCAACCCGGGCTACTGGAAGTACCTCACCAACCCGTTCAAGCCCTCCTGGGGCGAGCCCTACCTCGACCAGGTCGTGCGGATGATGGGCGCGCTCGGCGCCGCCCGGGACGCCGCCCGCGGGCACGAGGCGGTCTGCGTCAGCCACCAGCTGCCGATCTGGATCGTCCGCTCCTTCGTCGAGCGCCGCCGGCTGTGGCACGACCCGCGCAACCGGCAGTGCTCGCTGGCCTCGCTGACCAGCTTCACCTTCGAGGGCGACAAGATCGTCTCGGTCGGCTACCGCGAGCCGGCCCGCGACCTGCTGCCCGCACACCTGGTGGGCAAGGGCCGCAAGGGCGACAAGCCGGTGGGCAAGAGCTTCGGCGCCTGAGGCTCCGAGGCCCGCGGACGACGCGCCCGAGGGCCCGTTCGAGACTCGCCCGAACGGCCCGTAAGCGGGGTGTAAGTATGGGGCCCGGCCGTCCGAAGATCACCGGACGGCCGGGCCTCGCCGCAGGTCAGAGGGGGTGCGACGCGCAAGGCAGGACCCCCCCGAACCTGCCTGGAACTCCATGCGAAACTTTTCACATGTCTGCCATGGCGCGCCCCCGCCCCCGTGTCGCCGCAGCCGCCGCCGCTACCGCCGCCGCCGCTGCGCTCGTCCTCACCGGATGCTCCTCGTCGGGTTCGTCGAGCAGTGGTGACGGGCAGCTCGGGTTCGTGACGGTCAAGGGCACCAACGTCTCCAAGGCGGAGGCCGGCCACCGCGAGGACGCGCCGGACATCGCCGGGGAGACCCTGGAGGGCAACCAGGTCAAGCTCTCGGACTACCGCGGCAAGGTCGTCGTGCTGAACGTCTGGGGCTCCTGGTGCGGGCCGTGCCGGGGCGAGGCGGACGACCTGGAGCGGGTCTGGCAGAAGTACAAGGACCAGGGGGTCCAGTTCCTCGGCGTCAACACGCGCGACACCGAGAAGGCCAACGCCCTCCGCTTCGAGCAGGAGAAGGGCGTCACCTACCCGAGCATCTTCGACCCGGCCGGCACCCAGCTGATCAAGTTCCCCAAGGGCAGCCTCAACCCGCAGTCGATCCCGACCACGCTGATCATCGACCGGGACGGCAAGCTCGCCGCCCGCGCCGTCGGCGGCACGGTCGACGACGCCCTCGAGTCGGTGCTCCAGCCGGTGGTCGCGGAGCCGAAGCAGTGAGCGCGGAGGCCGCCGGCACCGTCCTGCGGCTCGCCGACACCACCGCGACCGTGCAGAGCGGGGCGCTGCTGGTCGCGGCGCCGGTCGCGCTCGCGGCCGGGCTCGTGTCGTTCTTCTCGCCGTGCGTGCTCCCGCTGGTGCCGGGCTACCTGTCGTACGTGACCGGCTTCTCCGCCGCCGACCTGGCCGACGCGCGCGGCACCCGGCGCGGCCGGATGCTGCTCGGCGTGCTGCTGTTCATCCTCGGCTTCACCGCCGTCTTCGTCTCCACCGGCGCCCTGTTCGGCTACTTCGGCCAGGAGCTGCAGGGCTACAAGCGGACCATCGACATCGTGCTGGGCGGGCTCACCGTCGTGATGGGCCTGGCCTTCATGGGCCTGGTCCCCGGGCTGAGCATGCGCGAGGTGCGCTCGCACCGCCGCCCGGCGGTCGGCCTGCTGGGCGCCCCGGTGCTGGGCGTGGTGTTCGGCGTCGGCTGGACGCCCTGCATGGGCCCGACCCTGACCGCGGTGCAGAACCTGGCGCTCAACCAGGCCGACGCCCAGCGTGGCGCGCTGCTGACCACCTTCTACTGCCTGGGTCTCGGCGTACCGTTCATCCTGGCCGCCGTCGCCTTCCGCCGAGCGCTCGGCGCCTTCGGGTGGGTCAAGCGGCACTACCCGCTCGTCATGAGGATCGGCGGCGGCATGCTCGTCGCGGTCGGTCTGCTGCTCGTCACCGGTGTCTGGGACGCGATGATGTACCAGCTGCAGTCCTGGACCGCCGACTTCCGGATCGGAATCTGACCGTGAGCAACACCACGACCGACACCGAGCAGCCGCCCCCGGCGCCGGCCGACGCGGCGGCCGAGCGGCTCAGCACCGCCCCGGTCGAGTCCGACGGTCCCACCGGCATAGGGGTGCTCGGCTGGCTGCGCTGGATGTGGCGCCAGCTGACCTCGATGCGGGTCGCGCTGATCCTGCTCTTCCTGCTGTCGCTGGCGGCCATCCCGGGCTCGCTGATCCCGCAGAACGGCCAGAACCAGTTCAAGGTCGAGACGTGGAAGGCGCAGCACACCACGGTCGCGCCGATCTACGAGAAGCTCCAGCTGTTCGACGTCTACAGCTCGGTCTGGTTCTCGGCGATCTACATCCTGCTGTTCCTCTCGCTGGCCGGCTGCATCGTCCCGCGCACCTGGCAGTTCGTCGGCGTGCTGCGGGCCCAGCCGCCGGCGGCGCCGCGCAACCTGACCCGGATGCCGGTCTACGCGGCCTGGCGCACCGGGGCGGACGCCGAGGTCGTCAACGCCGCCGCGCACCGGCTGCTGCGCCGGCGCCGGTTCCGGGCGCACCTCGCCGGCGGCGCGGTGGCCGCCGAGAAGGGCTACCTGCGCGAGGTCGGCAACCTGCTGTTCCACCTGTCGCTGTTCGCGCTGCTCGGCGGCTTCGCCTGGGCGAGCCTGGCGGCCGGCACCGGCGGCAAGCTGATGGTGGAGGGCGACGGTTACTCCAACACCATCACCCAGCTCGACGACTTCACCGGCTCGGCCTTCTACACGAGTGACGACCTGGACCCCTTCTACCTCAAGCTGAAGGGCTTCACGGCCAAGTTCCAGGACCAGGGCGACCAGATCGGCGCCGCGCGGCAGTTCACCGCGAACGTCGAGTACTACGCGGGCGACGACGCCGCGAAGCTCAAGCAGGGCACGATCGAGGTCAACCACCCGCTGGAGATCGGCGGTTCGAAGGTCTTCCTGATCGGCCACGGCTACGCCCCGGTCATCACCGTGCGCAACGGCAAGGGCGAGGTCGTCTACACCGGCGCGACGCCGTTCCTGCCGCAGGACGCCAACATGACGTCGACCGGCGTCGTGAAGGTGTCCGACTACGGCATCGGGCCGAAGGGCACGAAGACCCAGATGGGCTTCTCCGGCTTCTTCCTGCCGACCGCCCCGCTGAGCTTCGCGGGCACCGGCCCGATCTCGCTCTTCCCGGGCGACGCCGCCCCGGAACTGGTGCTGAACGCCTACGAGGGCGACCTCGGCACCGACTCGGGCCTGCCGCAGAACGTGTACCAGCTGAACACCAGGAACATGACCCAGCTGCAGCTGGACGAGCAGCCGGCCAAGGCCCTGCTGAAGCCCGGCCAGGGCTGGACCCTCCCGGACGGCTACGGCAGCGTCACGTTCGAGGGCTACAAGCAGTGGGCCAGCTTCAACGTCTCGCACCGTCCGGGCAACGCGATCGCCCTGACCGGCGCGGTGCTGGCGATCCTCGGCCTGATCGGCTCGCTGTTCGTGCAGCGCCGCCGGATCTGGGTGCGGGCGGTCGCCCTGCCGGAGGGCGGCACCCTGGTCGAGCTGGCCGGGCTGGCCCGCAGCGAGTCGGCGAAGATCGCCGAGGAGCTGGCCGAACTCGCGGTGGACCTCCAGGACGACGCCCCGGCGTCCGAGGAGGACGAGGACGACGAACCCGACCGGGCACCGGAAGCACCCGCGGACCCCACAGCCCCTGCCGACCAGAACTCCAAGGAGTAGACGGTGCATCTCGCCTCGGGGGTCGACCCACAGCTGGCCGACCTCTCCAACAAGCTGATCTATTCGGCGATGGCGGTCTACACGATCGCCATGTTCGCCCACATGTTCGAGTGGACGTTCGGTAGCAAGGGCGCCGTCGCCGTCCGCTCGAAGGAGCAGTCGGGCAGCCTGGCCGAGACCGTCGCCGCGGCGGGGAACCAGCCGGCCAGGGCCGCGAAGAAGGTCACCGTCACCGTGGCCGGCGCGGGCGGCGGCACCACCACGCTCACCCGCACCGCCCTGGCGGGCGAGGGTGCCACGGTGGTCACCAGCGGCCGCGGCGACGACGAGGTGGACGGCCCCGGCGCGGCCGGCAGCAGCGAGAAGGCCGACCTGGCCGGCCGCATCGCGGTCTCGCTGACCGTCCTGGCGGCACTGCTGCACGTGGGCGGCGTGGTCACCCGCGGCCTGTCGGTGTCCCGCTGGCCGTGGGGCAACATGTACGAGTTCTCCTGCGCGTTCGCGCTGGCCATGACGGCCGCGTACCTGGTGCTGCTGGCGGCGAGGAAGAACGTCCGCTGGCTCGGCCTGCCGGTCACCGTCGCGGTGCTGCTCACGCTCGGCATCGCCACCACCGTGCTCTACACCGACTCCGAGCAGCTCGTCCCCGCGCTGCACTCGTACTGGCTGGCGATCCACGTCTCCACCGCGATCTTCTGCGGCGGCGCCTTCTACGCGGCCTTCATCGCCACGCTGCTGTACCTGTTCCAGGACTCCTACCACCGCCGGGTCGAGGCCGGGCTGTACGAGTACCTGAAGCCGGGCGCCGCCCGCACGGCCGGCAAGCAGCAGAGCGACCTGCGCACCGGCCTGGCCCGCGTCCGGGTCTCGGTCTGCAACCGCCTGCCCGCCGCGTCGACGCTCGACAAGCTGTCGTACCGGATCAACGCCCTGGTCTTCCCGCTGTGGACCTTCACCATCATCGCGGGCGCGATCTGGGCCGAGGCGGCCTGGGGCAAGTACTGGGAGTGGGACCCGAAGGAGACCTGGTCGTTCATCACGTGGGTGGCCTACGCCTGCTACCTGCACGCCCGTGCGACGGCCGGCTGGAAGGGCCGCAAGGCGGCCTACCTGGCGCTGGCGGCCTTCGCCTGCTGGCTCTTCAACTACTACGGCGTGAACATCTTCGTCACCGGCAAGCACTCGTACGCGGGTATCTGACCGGAGCGGAACACACCCACCGGCCCGGCGCTCCACGGTTGGAAGCCGGGCCGAGGTGCGACAGGGGTAGTTCGTGCCGGCCGCCCTGTGCCGGTACGGGGAGGAACTGAGGAGGAAATCGCGCAATGGAGTGCGACGAGGTCATGCTGACCGTCCGAATCACCGCCGCAGAGCGCACGCTGCTCCGCCGGCTCGCCCAGGGGCACCGCAGCGACGTGTCCGAAGTGGTGGCCGACGGGCTGCTGGACATCATCCCCACGATCAGCTCGCCGTCCGACGCCTACCGGCTGCTGGGCGCCCTCACGGCGCCCGCGCCGTGCGCGCTGACGGTCTGGCTGCCGACCGCGCTGGCCGACCTGCTGGTGCCGGGCGCGGCGAGGCTGGCCCAGGTGACGGGCATCCGGGTCGGGTCGGCCAGTGCCATGCTGGGCGCCGCACTGCGGCTCTGGCTGGCCCAGGACCCGGTCCGGCTGGCCGCCAACCTGAGCGTGATGCACGCCGGCCGCCCGTCCGCGCTCGTCGCGGCGTAGGGCGGCGTAGGTGGCGTAGGGCGGCGGGCTCAGCAGGCCAGCGGCAGTCCGGTGCCGCCGAGGTCCGGCGCGGTGGGGCGGCCGTCGAAGCCGTCCCGCCGGGCCGAGGGGACGCACGGGCCGTCCAGCGGCTCGGTGAGCAGCCGGCAGTCGGCCGCCGTCCGGCCGTCCTGGATCAGCAGCACCCGGACGGGCACCCGGCGGCCGTCCGGGGCCCCCTCGCGGACGGCGCGCACGAGGCAGGGCCGGTCCAGCTCGATGTAGCGGTCGAACGAGGAGACCAGTTCGACCGGGGCGACCGGTTCGGGGTGCCGCAGCCGCTGGGCGGCCTGCCGGGCGGCCTCCAGCACCAGCATCCCGGGCACGTGGTCGAGCGTGTGGTCGAACAGCACCGGGTGCGCGGCGTCCGTCCGCAGCACCCAGCTGTCGGGCAGCAGGGTCGGGCTGAGCACGACGTCGGAGGGGTGCGCGCGGCCGACCAGCTCGGGAGTCGTGGGCGGGCCGGGGCGGACGGGCGTGACGCCGCGCCGCGCCGGGCCGCGCAGCCGCGCGTAGGAGGCGGGGGAGATGACCCGCAGCTGCCCCGAACCGCGTCCGACCGTCCGGCCGCCCCGGGTGATCTCGGCGTGCATCCGCAGGGAGGCGAGCCGGCCGCCGCGCATCCGGACGTCCTCGCAGACGGCGTCGAGCATCAGCGAGGCGGGTTCGGTGGTGACGGCGAGGCCGGCCAGTCCGGCCGGGCCGAGCGAGTAGTCGAGGTCGTCCATCGCGAAGTGGTGGCCCTTGGGCACGCCGAAGCCCACGTGCCCGATCAGCAGACCGGCCTGCCGGACGGTCTCGGCCATCAGCACCGGGTCGTGGTGGCGGTCGCCGGGCAGCCGGTAGAAGCCGTGCATCCGGGGCCACTGGGCGCCGATCCGGAACTCGTACGGGCCGGCCGCCTGCCAGCCGGTGAGGAGCACCTCGGACACCGAGGTGCGGTGGACGAGGTGGCGGGAGACGGTCCGTTCGTGGAAGTCGTAGCCGGTGACGGGGTGGGCGTAGGGGTCGCGGGCATCCGGCTCTACGATCAGTGGCATGACGGGCCCCACTCCAGGGTGTCGGTCGAGCGGCCGGTGCGGACGCTTGGCAAGCAAAACATACAGACCACCCGGTTTGTGAGTCGCGTTCGGGGTCGCCCCCGTCGGGCGGCCCGACGGGACCACGCTACCGGGCCTCTGGGCTGCGGGAATGCCTGGCGTCCGGCACCCAGGACCTTGGGCGGGGGTGCCTCCCCGCTGGACGGCGGGGTTGGCCGAGGCGGTAGATTAGATACCAACCATGCGGTTTAGGTGGCGTCCGTCCGCATGCGAGGCGTCGTACCCCACCTCGTCGGCGCCCTGACACCAGCCGGGCGGCGGGGCCGCGGCCGGTCGAGTCCGGAGGGGCCTCAGTGGTCAAGCAGGAACGCGCGGGGCGGACCAGGCAAGCCGTGCTGCTCGCCGCGGCGAGCACGTTCGCGGACGTGGGCTTCGAGTCGGCGAGCCTGGTCGACATCAGCCGCCGGGCCGGCGTCAGCAAGGGCGCCCTGTACTTCCACTTCGTCTCCAAGCAGGCCCTCGCCGACGGCGTGCGCGCCGCGGCGGGCCGGGAGATCGGCTCGGCCGCGCTGCGGGCCCTGCGCGCCGGCGGGCCCGCCGTCCAGGACCTCGTCGACCTCTCGCACGAACTCGCCCGGCTGCTGCGCGAGGACGTGGTGGTCCGGGCCGGCGTCCAGCTCGGCCGGGCCGGCCACGGCCCCCGCCGGGACGCCGCCGACCCGTCCGGCTCCGGCGCGGCCTGGCGCAGCTTCACCGCCGTCGTCCACCGCCTGCTCGGCCGCGCCGCCGAGGCCGGCGAACTGCGCCCCGGCATCGACCGCTGGGCCGCCGCCGAACTGCTCACGACGCTCGCGGCCGGCCTGGTCCTGCTCGCCGCCGAGGACGCCGCCCGGCTCGGCCCGGAGGCCGTCCGCGGGACCTGGGCGGCCGCGCTGCCCGCCCTGGTGGACACCGGCCGCTGCGCCGCCTACCGGCTCTGACGCCGGCCGGCCTCGGGGCCGGTGGGCCTCAGGGAGCCTCAGAACGCGTCAGGAAGCCGCCGGGACGCGCTCGACGACGCTCAGCCTGGTCAGCGCGTGCGGCTGGACGAGACCGGGCAGCAGCAGCGTCCAGAGGTCGGCGATCCGCTCGATGAGGTCCTGCCGGTCGGTCAGCACCTGGGAGCTCAGCTGGATGCCGGTGACGGCCCCCTGCAGCACCAGGGCCGCGCCGCGCAGGTCGATCCCCGGGTGCAGCTCCCCGGCCTCCTGCGCGCGCTCCAGCAGCTCCCGCGTCGCGTCCGACCAGCCCTGGTAGGCCGCGACCTGGGGCTGGGTGAAACTGCCGTGCTCGATCGTCAGACGGATGCTGCCGCGCACCAGGACGTCGTCCTGGAGGGCGCGGGCGAACGCGTAGGACAGGTCGATCAGGGTCTGCATCGGGCTGTCGGAGGACGGCTCCCAGGTGGCCAGCCACGCGCTCTGGCCCTCCAGGATGACGGCCAGCGCCAGCTCCTCCTTGGAGCGGAAGTGGAAGTACAGCGCGCCCTTGGTGACGCCGGCCCGCTCCAGGATGTCCGACATCGTGGCGGCGGCGTAGCCGCGCTCGTCGAACACCTCGGCCGCCGCGAGGAGTACCGCCTGGCGGGTCGCCAGTGCGCGGGCCTGCCTGGCCATCGCAGCCTCCCTGGATAGTTCTGGTACCTCGGCAGCGGCCGATCCTATGGGGGCCGACGGGCGGGCGGGCCGCATACCGTCCAGTAGGTATCCTACCGAGCCGCTCGCGGCCCGGTCCGGGGCTTCCTCCGGGCCGGCCCGGCCGGGCGGGTACGAACGGCGGAACCGCGACGGCCGGCCACCCGGTGGGGCGGCCGGCCGTCGGCGGCGAATCGTCAGGAGGGGCGGGCCGTCAGGCGGCCTGCTGCCAGCTGACCGGCGAGTAGTAGGCCGGGCGGCGCTCCAGGCGCTGCCAGTTGGCGATCGGCTCGACCGGCGCGACGGCGGCGGCCTGCTGCGCGGCGGCGGCGCGCGCCATCAGGACGGCCGTGAGGGCGGCCAGCTCCTCGTCGGAGAGGGAGCCGCGGACGATGCGGACGAGGGGTTCGGCGGAAGCGGTCATGGTGTGTGGTTTCTCCCCCGGGCTGTGGTGTGTGGTCTCGCTCGGTGCCGTGCGCCGTGGGGCGCGCGGTCTTCCGGGTGCTGCTGCGACGCGGTGGCCCGCGACCGCTACATCGGCGGGTTGCCGTGCTTGCGGCTGGGCAGGTCGGCGTGCTTGGTGCGGAGCATGGCGAGCGCCGAGGCGAGCACCTCACGGGTCTCGGCGGGGTCGATGACGTCGTCCACGAGGCCGCGCTCGGCCGCGTAGTACGGGTGCATCAGCTCGTTCTTGTATTCCTTGATCTTCTGGGCGCGCATGGCGTCCGGGTCCTCGGCGCCGTTGATGTCGCGGCGGAAGATCACGTTGGCGGCGCCCTCGGCGCCCATGACGGCGATCTCGTTGGTCGGCCAGGCGTAGGTGAGGTCGGCGCCGATGGACTGGGAGTCCATGACGATGTAGGCGCCGCCGTACGCCTTGCGCAGGATCAGCGAGATCCGCGGCACGGTGGCGTTGCAGTACGCGTACAGCAGCTTGGCGCCGTGGCGGATGATGCCGCCGTGCTCCTGGTCGACGCCGGGCAGGAAGCCCGGGACGTCCAGCAGGGTGACCAGCGGGATGTTGAACGCGTCGCACATCTGGACGAAGCGCGCGGCCTTCTCGCTGGCGTTGATGTCGAGGACGCCGGCCAGCGACTGCGGCTGGTTGGCGATGATGCCGACCACGTGGCCGTCGACCCGGGCCAGGACGCACAGGACGTTGGTCGCCCAGCGCTCGTGGACCTCCAGGTACTCGCCGTGGTCGACGATCTCCTCGATGACCTTGCGCATGTCGTACGGGCGGTTGCCGTCCGCCGGCACCAGGTCGAGCAGGCTGTCGTTGCGGCGCGCGACCGGGTCCTCGCTGAGGACGGACGGCGGCATCTCGCGGTTGTTCTGCGGCAGCAGCGACAGGAGGTAGCGGACCTCCTCGATGCACGACTGCTCGTCGTCGTAGATGAAGTGCGCCACGCCGGACACGCCCGCGTGGACGTCGGCGCCGCCGAGGCCGTTCTGGCTGATCTTCTCGCCGGTCACGGCCTGGACGACGTCCGGGCCGGTGATGAACATCTGCGAGGTCTCGCGGACCATGAAGACGAAGTCGGTCAGCGCGGGGGAGTACGCCGCGCCGCCGGCGCACGGGCCGAGCATGACGGAGATCTGCGGGATGACGCCCGAGGCCTTGGTGTTGCGCTGGAAGATGCCGCCGTAGCCGGCGAGGGCGGTGACGCCCTCCTGGATGCGGGCGCCCGCGCCGTCGTTCAGGGAGACCAGGGGCGCGCCGGCCGCGATGGCCATGTCCATGATCTTGTGGATCTTCTGCGCGTGGGCCTCGCCCAGGGCGCCGCCGAAGATCCGGAAGTCGTGCGCGTAGGTGAAGACGGTCCGGCCGTGGACGGTGCCCCAGCCGACGACGACGCCGTCGGTGTGCGGCTTCTTGGCCTCCAGGCCGAAGCCGGTGGCGCGGTGCCGGCGCAGCGGCTCGACCT
The DNA here is from genome assembly GCF_042887525.1 of Kitasatospora sp. NPDC057936. NCBI lineage: Bacteria > Bacillati > Actinomycetota > Actinomycetes > Kitasatosporales > Streptomycetaceae > Kitasatospora > Kitasatospora sp. NPDC057936. The sequence continues at coordinate 33,778 of NZ_JBHVPD010000072.1, read as the reverse complement.
CGTGGAAGGAGCCCTCGTCCAGGAGCAGGTCGATGCGCTCGCGGGCGGTCAGCTTGCCCTTCGCGTGCTGGGCCTCGGTGGCCTTCTCGCTCGGGCCGCGCCGGACCTTCTCGCGCAGTTCGTGCAGCTCGGCGACCCGACCTCGGGCGTCGGCCGGGATCTCCGGGATCTCGCCGCCGACCGGCGCCTCATGCACAACCGTCATCTCGAACCACTCCAAGGGTGAGGGAACTGTCCGACAGCCAACGTCTGCTGTGCCCCCGGCTGCGAATCACTTTCTTCACTTATGACTGTACGAGGGGCCGTGCGCTGGTTTCGGCGTCGATTCCGTACAAGGTCGGGAGCGTTTGGCTGTCAGGCCTGCACAGAAGCGACCGGGCCTCACCCGATGCGCTCGGTGTCCGTTCGAATACCGGGGGTTGTCGGACAGATGATGGTCCGATGATCTGAGCATGAAGGAAAGCGCAGGTCAGGGCCGTCACCCAGGAGCGTAGGCGAGCCGACTGGGGCCCCGCTCAAGCGTCGCTAAAGTCTGGTGGGACGACCGGGGGAAGTCGTGGTAGTGGAGCCGAAGTCGTAGGGAAGCGCCAAAAACGCCACAGCCCACCCGACGCCTGCCGGGTGGGCTGTCCGAGCGATCCCCCGAACGGGCCGGGTCAGCCCTTGGAACCGTCCTCCGGCTCGTCCTTGCCGCGCAGCTCCCGCTCGCGGCGGCGCAGGTCCGCCTCCCACTGCTTGAGCATGTCCTCGTGCCCCTTGTCGTCCTTCTTCAAGGAGGCGAGGAACTCCGGGTCGTCGTCCGGTGCGAGCGGACGGCCGCCGCGCGGGCCCGCGTGCTCCGGACGGCCGGAGGCCGGCCCGCCGCCGGCGACCCGCGCGCCGCCGCGCTGCTTGCCCGCCACGAGCCAGGCGATCGAGCCGACCAGCGGGAACAGCAGCACGATGATGACCCACACCACCTTGGGCAGGTGCTTCACCTCGTCCTCGGGCGTGGTCAGGCAGTCGATGAAGGCCCACACCCACAGGGCGAGCGGAACGACGAAGGTCAGGATCCTGAGCACGGCTGCGATCTCCCCCGGCGACGGCGAGTGTGGCGGGCTGCGTCCTGGGGCCCTCCCCGGGGGCCCTTGACGAAGCCAGGCTATCGGGTGGCGGATACTGACTGGCATGGCATACGACGATCTCCGCTCGTTTCTCCGGGCCCTCGACCGCGAGGGTGACCTCAAGCGCATCAAGGCGGAGGTGGACCCGCACCTGGAGATCGGCGAGATCGTCGACCGGGTGCAGAAGGCCAAGGGCCCGGCGCTGTTGTTCGAGAACGTCAAGGGCTCGTCGATGCCGCTCGCGATGAACGTCTTCGGCACCGAGCGGCGCCTGGCCAAGGCGCTCGGCCTCAAGGGACCGGACGACATCTCCGAGAAGATCGCCGGCCTGCTCAAGCCCGAACTGCCGCAGGGCTTCACCGGCTTCCGGGACGCCTTCGGCAAGCTCGCCTCGATGGCGCACGTCCCGCCGCGGCACGTGAAGGACGCCCCGGTGCAGGAGGTCGTGCTCACCGGCGACGACGTCGACCTGGACGAGCTGCCCGCGCTCTTCACCTGGCCGATGGACGGCGGCTCCTTCTTCAACCTGGGCCTCACCCACACCAAGGACCCGGACACCGGCATCCGCAACCTCGGCCTCTACCGGCTCCAGCGGCACGACCGCCGGACGATCGGCATGCACTGGCAGATCCACAAGGACAGCCGCAACCACTACGCGGTGGCCGCCAAGCGCGGCGAGCGCCTGCCGGTCGCGATCGCCTTCGGCTGCCCGCCGGCCGTCACGTACGCGGCCACCGCGCCGCTGCCGGGGGACATCGACGAGTACCTGTTCGCCGGGTTCGTCGCCGGTGAGCGCGTGCGGATGGTCGACTGCAAGACCGTCCCGCTCCAGGTGCCGGCCGACGCCGAGGTCGTGCTGGAGGGCTGGCTGGAGCCCGGCGAGATGCTCCCCGAGGGGCCGTTCGGCGACCACACCGGCTTCTACACGCCGCAGGAGCCGTTCCCGGCGCTGAAGATCGACTGCGTGACGATGCGCCGCCGCCCGGTCCTGCAGTCCATCGTGGTCGGCCGCCCGCCGACCGAGGACGGCCCGCTGGGCAAGTTCACCGAGCGGTTCTTCCTGCCGCTGCTGAAGATCATCATCCCGGACATCGTCGACTACGACCTGCCCGAGGCCGGCGGCTTCCACAACTGCGTGATCGTCTCGATCGACAAGAAGTACCCGAAGCACGCCCAGAAGACGATGCACGCGATTTGGGGCGCGCACATGATGTCGCTGACCAAGCTGATCATCGTGGTGGACGCGGACTGCGACGTGCACGACTACCAGGAGGTCGCCTGGCGGGCCTTCGGGAACGTCGACTACAGCCGCGACCTGACGGTCGTCGAGGGCCCGGTCGACCACCTCGACCACGCCTCCTACCAGCAGTTCTGGGGCGGCAAGGCGGGCATCGACGCGACCCGCAAGCTCCCCGAGGAGGGCTACACCCGCGACGGCGGCTGGCCCGAGATGGTCTCCTCGGACCCGGCCACGGCCGCTCTCGTGTCGCGTCGCTGGAAGGAGTACGGGCTGTGAGCACGGGAGTCGGTACGCTCGGCAACGGAGGACAGGGCGAATCTCCCCGCACCCGCGGGGGTGTGTCGGCCTTCCTGCGGCTCGTGATGATCGAGCACTCGGTCTTCGCCCTGCCCTTCGCCTACATCGCCGCGCTGACGGCCATGTTCCTCGCCGACAAGCGGGTGCACTGGGGCCAGCTGTTCGTCGTCACGGTCTGCATGGTCGGCCTGCGGACCTTCGCGATGGCCGCCAACCGGATCATCGACCGCGAGATCGACGCCCGGAACCCGCGCACCGCCGGGCGCGAACTCGTCACCGGCGCCGTCTCCCTGAAGACGGCGTACACCGGCTCGGCGGTCGCCCTGGTGGTGTTCCTGGGCGCCGCGGCCATGCTGAACCCGCTGTGCCTCGCGCTCGCGCCGGTGGCCGTCGTGCCGATGGTCGTCTACCCCTACGGCAAGCGGTTCACCGACTTCCCGCAGGCGATCCTCGGACTGGCGCAGGCGATGGGCCCGGTGGGCGCCTGGCTCGCGGTGACCGGCACCTGGTCCTGGGAGGCCGTCGTGCTCGGCGCGGCGGTCGGGATCTGGATCGGCGGGTTCGACCTCATCTACGCCTGCCAGGACGTGCAGTCCGACCGGCACGGCGGCGTGCGCTCGGTGCCGGCCCGCTTCGGCATCCCGGCGGCCATCCGGGGCGCCCGCGCCTGCCACCTCGTCACCACGGCCCTGCTGGCCTGGTTCGGCGTCCTCACCGGCGCCGGCGTCGCGTTCTGGATCGGCCTGGTCGTCGTGGCCGGCGCGTTCGTCTACGAGCACACCATCGTGCGGCCGAACGACCTGTCCAAGCTCAACCGCGCGTTCTTCCAGACCAACGGCTTCGTCGGCATCTCGCTGTTCTTCTTCGCCCTGGTGGACCTGGTCATCCGGGGGCTCGGGGTCTGACCGGCGGCCCCCGGGCGCGCTCAGCGGAACAGGGCCGCGTGGTCGGCGGCCCAGTTGCGCAGGCTGCGCGGCGGGCGGCCGGTGATGTCCTCGACCGTGCTGGTGACCGGCTCGGGGTCGCCGATGCGGGCGTGGACGAAGTCGAGGGCGCGGTCGACGATGGCCGGGGGCCAGCCGGCGGTGAGCATCCGCAGGCGGGCGGCGTCGCGGGGGAGCTCCTCCCAGCGGGCCGGGAGGCCGACCGCCTCGCCGATGATCCGGACCTGCTCCTCCTGGCTGGGGGACTCCGGGCCGGTGAGCACGTACCTGGCGCCCTCGTGGCCGTCCTCGGTGAGGGCCCGTACGGCGACGGCGGCGATGTCCCGCTCGTCGACCAGGTTGAGCCCGGCCCCGCCGCCGAAGCCGCGGACGGCGGCGTCGGTGCGGATCTCCTCGGCCCAGCGCAGGGTGTTGGCGGTGAAGCCGTGCGGGCGCAGGAAGGTGTACCGGACTCCGCTGCCGGCGATCAGGGCCTCGATCACGGCGTCCGGCCGGCCCGGCGACTCGGGGCCCCGGCCGGGCACGTCCCGGACGGCGGCGGAGGAGAGGAAGACCACCTTGCGGACGTGCCGCGCCATCGCCGCGACGGCGGCGGCGGCGCCGTCGGCCGTCGGGTAGGGCCAGATCAGGAAGGCGGCGTCGGCGCCGGTGGCGGCGGCTTCCAGGCTGTCCGGGTCGAGCAGGTCGCCCTGGACGTACCTGGGCTGCCGGGCCAGGTCCGGGTGGCGGGTCAGCGCCCGGACGCGCACTCCGGAGGCGAGCAGCTGCAGGGTGACGTGCCGGCCGACGGTTCCGGTGGCGCCCACCACGAGTATGTCCGACGAGCCGTCAATTCGCTTCTGTGTCATGTCTCGACGGTATGCGGCGAAGATGAGACCCCCCATGCGCGCGGATCTCCGGTTCATGCGCGATCGTCTACCGTCGTGCGCCCTCCGGACCGGCGCCCCCGGCGCGGCCGCGGCCGGTCCCGCGCCTCTCGCGTATGGACGCGTGGAGGCGCACGGCGTCCGCCGCGCGCCTCCCGTGCGACTTCGAGCCCCTCGGCGCCGCCGCCGTCGGCCGACCGGTCAGGCCGACGCCCGGCGGGCGAAGGCCGGCGCGTGCTCCGGGCGCGGGCCGAGGGCGATCAGGCGGGACGGGATCTGCCGGAAGCCCGGCACGAAGCGGGCGAGCAGGACGAGCCGGGTGGGCGGGCCGACCCGGCGGCCGGCCAGGACCGGGGCGAACATCACCTCGTGCAGGAGCCGCTGCATGCGCTGGATCACCGCCATCGGCAGCCACCGGCGCCGCTGCACCCGCGCGAGGTCGGCTTCGGTGACGCGCCCGCGCCGCAGCGGTTCGGCGAGCAGCGCGGCGGTGGCCACCGCGTCCTGGATGGCGAGGTTGATGCCCACCCCGCCGGCGGGGGACATCGCGTGGGCGGCGTCGCCGATCAGCAGGAGGCCGTCGGCGTACCAGCGGTGCAGCCGGTTGAGCCGGACGTCGAGCAGGTGGACGTCGTCCATGCCCGCCAGCTGGTCGACCCGGTCCGCGTACCGCGGCATCAGCCGGGCGATCCGGGCGCGGAAACGCTCGATCCCTTCTGCCCGCAGGCGGGCGTCGGAGCCCTTGGCGGTGAAGTAGGCGATCTGGAAGTAGTCCTCGCGGGTGAGGCTGATCGCCAGCTCGCCGCGCCCGAACGCGGGCGCGAGGTTCGGCGGGACACCCTGCTCGTCGGGGTGCCGGGGCAGCCGGAACCACCAGGTGTCGAACGGGACGGGGAACTCCTCGGGCACCAGCCCGGCCTCCCGGCGGAGCACCGAGTGCCGGCCGTCGGCGGCGACGGTGAGCGCGGCGCGGATCTCGCCCTCCTCGCCGTCCCGGGTGCGGTAGCGCACCCCGGCGACCCGGCCGCCCTCCCGGATCAGGCCGGTGGCCTCGGTGTTCATCCGGACGGTGAACGAGGGCTCCTGCTTCGCCTGCCGGAGGAGGAAGTCGAGCAGGTCCCACTGCGGGATCATCGCGATGTAGTTGTACGGCGCGGGCAGCTTCTCGAAGGCGCTCAGCGCGACGTCGCCCACTCCGGGCACCGGCACCACCATGTTGCCGAGCCGGCTCTGCGGCAGCTTCGCGAACTCGCGGCCGAGCCCGAGCTCGTCCATCAGCCGCACGGTGGACGCGTGGACGGTGTCGCCGCGGAAGTCGCGCAGGAAGTCACCGTGCTTCTCCAGCACGGTCACCTCGACGCCGGCCCGGGCCAGCATCAGGCCCAGCATCATGCCGGCCGGTCCGCCCCCGGAGATGACGACGCTCATGACAGTTCTCCCCTCAGTGCCTGGCTGGTCACTCTCTGCGTGGAACTCGCATAAACAGGCTCTCTGGAACCGTCTCAGGTGTCAAGTAGTACGATGCTCCACATGAAGGATCTGGTGGCCGCGGCGCTGGCGGCGGCGAAGGAGCGCGGCCAGGACGTCGCGGACGTCCCCCTGACGGCGATCGCGACGGCCGCCGGCGTCTCCCGCAGCACGCTGCTGCGCCGCCTCGGCGGCTCCCGGGGCGCCCTGGACGAGGCCGTCCGGCAGGCGGGCGTCGACCCGGGCGGGCGGCGCCCGGTGCGCGAGCGCGCGGTCGACGCGGCGGCCCGGCTGGTGGCCGAGCGCGGCCTGGGCGGGATCACCCTGGACGCCGTCGCGGACCGCGCGGGGTGTTCGCTGCCGAGCCTGCACGCCGTCTTCGAGGGGCGGGACGGCCTGCTCTCCGCCGTGTTCGAGGCGCACGGCCCGCTGCCCGACCTGGAGGCCCTCGCGGCCGATCCGCCCGAGCAGCTCGCGGACACCGTGCGGGCGCTCTACCGGCTGTACGCGGCGGCCCTGGAGCACGAGCCGCGGATCGTCCCCGCGGTCTTCGCGGACCTGTTCAGCCGTCCGGACGGCCCGGCCGCGCGGATGATGACCGCCCACCTGCCCCGGATGGTCGACGGCCTGGGCCGGCTGCTGCTGCCGCACGTCGAGGCCGGGCGGCTGCGGCCGCTCCCGATGCCGGTGCTGGTCCAGCTGCTGCTCGGCCCGGTGATCAACCACGTGCTGCTGCGGCCGGTCCTCGAACCCGCGCTCGGCGCCGGGCTGCCCTCGCTGGACGAGACCATCGAGCTGTTCACCGAGGCCTACCTGCGGGCGGTCGCGCTGCCCTGAGCTCCGGACCGCCCGTCCGGCGGCGAGAATCGGCCCCGGACGCAACCACCGGAGGACGGAGAAGGCCGTGATCGGCAAACTGCAGTGCCTGGTGCTCGACTGCCCGGAACCGGCCGTGCTGGCCCGCTTCTACGCGGGCCTGCTGGGCGGCGAGGTCGACCGGCCGGATCCGCGCTGGGCACTCGGCGACGGCTGGTCCACGCTGCACCTGGACGGCGGCGCGGTGCTCTGCTTCCAGCGCGTCGCCGACCACCGCCCGCCCCGCTGGCCGGATCCGGAGCACCCCCAGCAGGCGCACCTGGACGTCGACGTCGAGGACCTGGACGCCGCCGAGCGCGCGGTGCTCGCGCTCGGCGCCGTCCGTCTGCACGACGCCGGCGGCTGGCGGGTCTTCGCGGATCCGGCGGGGCATCCGGTGTGCCTGATCCGTAGCTGACGCATCGTCAAGTCATTGACCTGCGTGCTCCATTGCGATGGATCAGGCGAGCGTCAGCCGGTCGCCCACGCGCAGCCGGCCCGGCGCGGCGACCTCCGCGAGGGCGTCGAGCCGGCCGTCGTGGGCGGCCACGACGGCCTTGAGCAGCTCCGGCGCGTGCGGGAGCCCCGGCTGGGCGGCGGAGGTCATGGCGCAGCGCTCGCTGGAGCGGACGAAGGCGAGCCGGGCGCCGTCCGGGGCTTCGGTGCGGCCCTCGCGGCCGAACCAGGTGTCCTCGACGAACGGCGGGGTGCCGGGCGGGGTGCGCAGCACGATGTTGGGCCGGAACCGGCGTTCGTCGACGACGGTGAGCGGGGCGGCCTCGCGGGCCCAGTCGAGGGTGGCGGTGGTGATCACGCTCACCGGCAGCTGGTCGAAGTGCGAGACGGCGTCCTCGCGGGCGAGTTCGACGTCCTCGCGCTGGAGGTAGGCGCGCAGGAAGGCGGTCGGGTCGGCGACCGGGCGCCCGAGCGGGTCGAACAGCTCGGGGCCGTCGAGCCGGTGGCCGAGTCTGGAGGAGAGCCGGAGCAGGCCGTCCATCCGCCGGAAGCGGCGGGTGTTCTTGCCCGAGCCGAACCTGCCGGCCGCGTCGCGGACGGCGTAGAGGCGGTCGCCGGCCAGGCCGCGCCGCTCCACCTCGACGGAGTCGAGCCGCTCGCCGCCGGTGGACTTCACGGGGTAGCGCCAGAGTCGCTCGATCACTCCGATGATCTCTGCCATGGGCGGACAGCGTACCGGCGGGTCCGGGGGATGGTCTAGACCAAGTCTGGCTGGGCAGTTGGCCGGAACCGGACGCTCCCGGACCGGCCCGGAAAAGGGCGCGGGCGCGACCCGTTCCCGCGCCCACCGGGGTCACCCCAGCCGGGCCACCGCCCGGACCGGTGCGCCGTCCGCCGCGACCAGCCGCAGCGGGAACAGCGAGACCTCCACCGGCAGTCCGGCCTCCTGGGCGTCCAGCAGGGCCCGCAGGTCGGTCAGGTTCTCCGCGATCACCCCACCGCCGGGCGCCCCCAGCAGCACCCGGTGCGCGGCCAGGGTCGGCTCGTCGGCGGCCGGGTGGTCGTGCTCGTCGGTGAGGTCGGCGAGCAACGCGGCCACCGCCGGGTCGCCCGGCCCCGGGTCGGGGGTGGGGTCGACGCTCAGCGCGTCCACGCCGACCGTGCGGACCCCGGCCGCGACGATCGCCTCGGCCGCGTCGGGGGTCAGGCTCGGGTGCGCGAAGTACGCGTCGGTGGCCCAGTGCCGCGCCCAGCCGGTGGCCAGCAGCAGGACGGTCCCCTCGCCCGCCCGCTCCAGCGCGGGCGCGAGCAGCTCGGGGGTGACGGCCGCCCGGGGCTCCAGCCCGCGCAGGTCGGCGACCACCGCGGGGCCCGTGAAGCGCTCCAGCGGGAGCCCGTCGAGCGTCGGCCAGGTCACGTCCACGTGGTACGGGGCGTCCACGTGCGTCCCGGACTGCGAACCGAGGTGCAGGGCCAGCACGTTCACCCCGGCGGTCGCGGTGGTGAGCGCGGGCTCCAGCACGACCGCCGGATCGCCGGGGTAGACCGGCATCGCGGTGGTCACCTGGTGGGTGAGGTCGACGAGGGTCGCTGCCATGGCCTCATCCTCGCAGGGGGACGCGCGGATGCGGCCACGCCGGGTGGGGCCGGATAGAAATGGCCCATGGGAACAGTGAAGCGTCAACCGTGGGTGGTCGGGGTCTCGGGTGCGTCCGGGACGCCGTACGCCGCGTCCGTGATCCGTGCGCTGCTCGCGGCCGGGGAGTCCGTCGACCTGGTCGTCAGCCGGGCCGCCCGGCTCACCATCCTGGACGAGACCGGCATCTCCTTCCGGGACGCCCACTGGCGCACCGACCTCGCCGAGTGGCTGGGCGGTGACGAGGACCTGGACGACGTCCGCTACTGGTCCGCGGGGGACTTCGCGGCCGGCCCGTCCAGCGGCTCGTACCCGGCCAAGGGCATGCTGGTCGTCCCCGCGACCACCGGCGCGGTGGCCGGGATCGCGCTCGGCCTGAGCAAGGACCTGCTCCAGCGGGTGGCCAGCGTCACCCTCAAGGAGCGCCGCCCGCTGGTCGTGTGCGTCCGCGAGACGCCACTCAACGGGGTGACGTTGAAGCACTTGGTGGAACTGGACGCGCAGGGCGCGGTCGTGCTCCCCGCGTCGCCCGGTTTCTATGCGGGCGGCTCCACCGTGCGCGAACTCGTCGATTTCGTCGCCGGCCGGGTGCTGGACGCCGTCGGCGTGCCGCATTCCCTGTACCTGCGCTGGGAAGGGGAGTTGGGCGCGGCGGCGCGCCGGAGCGGCGGCGGCGCACCGGCGACGGCTGAGGGGGAGTGAGGAAGCCGGGGCCGGGAGAGTATGTTCTCTGCGATATCCGGGTTGGTCCCTGCACGGCGCCTTTGAATCCGGATAATGATCTGTGGGTCTGGTGAGGTTCGGAAGGACGCGGACGGTATATGGACACGGTGGACAGACAGCTCATCCAGGCGCTCCGGGAGAACGGCCGTGCGTCCTACGCCGAGCTGGGCCGGTTGGTCGGACTCTCCGGCCCGAGCGTCACGGACCGCATCAACCGCCTGGAGCAGGCCGGTGTCATCACCGGCTACCGCGCGACGGTCAACCCGGCCTCGCTCGGCTTCGGCGTCACGGCCCTGATCGGTCTCCAGCTGACCGACGCGGCCGACCACGAGGACGTCGCGTTCCGGCTGAAGGACCTCAACGAGGTCGAGGACTGCTGGTTCATCGCGGGTGACGACTCCTACATGCTCAAGGTCCGGGTGGCCGACGTGGCCGGCCTGGAGTCGGTGGTGAAGCGGATCTCGGGCACGAAGGGCGTGGCCCGCACCCGCACCACCGTCGTACTCTCCACCAAGTGGGAGAACCGGGTGAGCGATCTCCCTCCCGAAGGAGAGTGACGTCATGGCACTGGTCGGTCTGGAGGAGCTGCACGCGGCCCGGGAGCGGATCGCGGGGGTCGCGGTGCGCACCCCGCTGGTCCCCGCCCCGTGGGCGGCCGAGGGCGAGCGCCGCCTCTGGCTGAAGCCGGAGAACCTCCAGCCGACCGGTGCCTTCAAGACCCGCGGCGCCTACAACCGGCTGGCCGTGCTCACCGACGACGAGCGGGCCCGCGGGGTGGTCGCGCAGTCGAGCGGCAACCACGCGCAGGCGGTCGCGTACGCGGCCGGGCTGCTGGGGATCAAGGCCGTCATCGTCATGCCGGACACCTCGCCCGCCGTCAAGGTGGAGGCCACCCGCGGGTTCGGCGCCGAGGTGATCCTCGTGCCGCCGGGGGAGCGGGACAGCCTGCCCGGCGAACTGGCCGAGCGGCACGGCTACGTGTGGGTGCCGCCGTACGACGACCCGTACATCATTGCGGGCCAGGGCACGGTCGGCCTGGAGATCGCCGAGGACGCCCCGGCCGGACTGGACACCGTCCTGGTGCCGGTCAGCGGCGGCGGCCTGATCGGCGGGACGGCGGCCGCGCTCAAGCTCACCCGTCCGGAGATCCGGGTGGTCGGCGTCGAGCCGGAGCTCGCGGCGGACGCGCGGGAGAGCCTGCGCACCGGCCGCCGGGTCGAGTGGCCGGTCGCCGACACCTACCGCACCATCGCGGACGGCCTGCGCACCCCGTCCGTCGGGGTGCTCCCGTACGAGCACCTGACCGCCTACGTGGACGACATCGTCACCGTCACGGAGGACGAGATCCGGGCCACCGTCGCCCTGCTCGCCCGCCGCGGCCGCCTCGTCGCCGAACCCTCCGGCGCGGTCGCCCCGGCCGCCTACTTCCACCGCGCGGAGCAGACCGGCGGCCGGTCGGTCGCGGCCGTCGTGAGCGGCGGGAACATCGAACCGGCACTGCTCGCGGAGCTGCTCTCGGCATAGGCGTACGCTCGTTCCGGCAAGGAATCGAAGTCGGAGGAGGCGGGTCACCGCATGGACGCAGGGCTCAAGCGCGAGCTGGAGGCGAAGGTCTACGCGGGTGAGCGGCTGACCCGCGAGGACGGGATCGCGCTCTACGAGAGCGACGACCTGGCCTGGCTGGGCGGCCTGGCGCACCACGTGCGGACGCGGAAGAACGGCGACGTCGTCCACTTCAACGTCAACCGCCACCTCAACATGACCAACGTGTGCAGCGCGTCCTGCGCCTACTGCTCGTTCCAGCGCAAGCCGGGCGAGAAGGACGCGTACACGATGCGCATCGAGGAGGCCGTCCGCCTCGCCAAGGCGATGGAGGTCGAGTCCCTCACCGAGCTGCACATCGTCAACGGCCTGCACCCGACCCTGCCCTGGCGCTACTACCCGCGCTCGCTGCGGGAGCTGAAGGCGGCCCTGCCGAACGTCTCGCTGAAGGCCTTCACCGCCACCGAGATCCACTGGTTCGAGAAGATCAGCGGCCTGTCCGCGGACGAGATCCTCGACGAGCTGATCGACGCCGGCCTGGAGTCGCTGACCGGTGGCGGCGCGGAGATCTTCGACTGGGAGGTCCGCCGGCACATCGTCGACCACGACACCCACTGGGAGGACTGGTCGCGGATCCACCGGCTGGCGCACTCCAAGGGCCTCAAGACGCCCTGCACCATGCTGTACGGGCACATCGAGGAGCCCCGCCACCGCGTCGACCACGTGCTGCGGCTGCGCGAGCTGCAGGACGAGACCGGCGGCTTCCAGGTCTTCATCCCGCTGCGCTACCAGCACGACTTCCACGACTCCAAGGACGGCGTCGTGCGCAACCGCCTGATGGCGCGCACCGAGATGGCCACCGGCGCCGAGGCGCTGAAGACCTTCGCCGTGTCCCGGCTGCTCTTCGACAACGTCCCGCACGTCAAGGTCTTCTGGGTGATGCACGGCGTCACCACCGCCCAGCTGGCGCTCAGCCACGGCGCGGACGACATGGACGGCTCGGTGGTCGAGTACAAGATCACCCACGACGCGGACAACTTCGGCACCCCGAACAAGCTCGGCCGCGACGACCTGCTCGGCCTGATCCGCGACGCCGGCTTCCGCCCGGTCGAGCGCAACACCCGCTACGAGGTCATCCGCGAGTACGAGGGCCCCGACCTGACGCTCCGCGAGACCCCGCAGGCGATGCGCCTCTGAGCTGCGCCCGTCGCGCTCCCACCTGCACGTTCCCGTCCCCCGGGCCGCACCGCCGGCCCGGGGGACGGGCGTCTTCACAGCTCCCGTACAACGCCCCGGGTTTACCAACGGGTACGCCGTTTGGCAGGATCGGCCCCATGTCCGGTTCACATCGCGCCACCGCGTACCCGCCGTACGAGCCGATGCAGGAGCCGGCGCACGGCGTGCCGCAGCAGCCGCACGAGCCGTCGTACGGCTCCTACGAGCCGTACCAGGAGCCCGTCCACGAGGCCCCGTACGGCCAGTACCAGCCGTACGCGCAGCCGGCTGACGGGTACTTCGCCGCGTACGACGAATCGTTCCAGCCGTACGCGCAGGCACCGGAGGCCTACGAGGCTCCGGAGCCGCTGTACGAGCCCGAGCCGCTGTACGAGGCGGCGTCGCTGTACGAGCCCGAGCCGCTTTACATGCCCGAGCCGCTGTACGCGCCGGAGCCGCCGTACGAGCGCGAGCCGGTCTACCTGTCCGAGCCCGCGCCGCAGGCCGCCGCCACCCCCGCCGTGGGCGCCAGGACGGCCGCCCGGGGCCGCCGCCGCAAGGCGAAGAAGAAGAGTCACGGCAAGGCCGTGATGGCCGGCACCGCGCTGCTGGTCGCGGCCGCCGCGGGCTGGTACACCGTCGGCCAGGACACCGCCAAGCCCGGCGTCACCACCGCCGACGGCCCCGGCCCGGAGGGCGTCAGCACGCCCGACCGGCCCGCCCCGGCCGCCGCCGCCCAGGCCGCCGCGGACCGGCAGAACCAGGCCGCCGTGGCCGGCCGGAGCGAGACCCGCGACGACGGCTCGGTGGCCGCGATACCCGGCCTCGGCGCGTCCTTCACGGCCCGGATACCCACGCAGACCAACCAGGTCGTGGTGGCCACCGGCCAGGGCAAGGACACCGACAAGAACAGCGTCACGCTGTGGACCCGGACCCCGGAGGGCCGCTGGCTGCCCGGCGAGACCTGGCAGGGCCACAACGGCAAGAACGGCTGGACCACCGGCCACAACGAGGGCGACCTGCGCAGCCCGATCGGCGTCTTCTCGCTGACCGACGCCGGCGGCCGCAACGCCGACCCCGGCAGCAAGCTCCCGTACGACAAGGACCCGAGCTTCGTGGTCTCCGGGACGGGCTTCTTCGGCGACCAGCTGGCCGGCTCCTTCGACTACGTCGTGGCGATCAACTACAACCGGGTCCCCGGCTCCTCCCCGCTCGACCCGCGCCGCCCCGACGGCAAGTCCAAGGGCGGCGGCATCTGGCTCCACGTCGACCACGACGGCCCCACCCACGGCTGCGTCTCCATCCCCGAGGACAAGATGGCGCAGCTCATCCGCACCCTGGATCCGGCCGCCCACCCGGTCATCGTGATGGGCGACGCGACCTCGCTGGCGGCCTGACCCCGGACCGGACGATCCGGCCGCGGGCCAAGCGGAACCCCAAGTGCCGCAACGCCCCTTGTCGGCTACCTACAGTTCACGGGGGCGGATCCTGTAGCCGATGGTGCCCGGCTGACCAGCGGGTAACCCGGTTGCATGGCAGCATGAGCGGTTCGCGCATCGTGGCACTCGGTCACTACCAGCCCCCCAAGGTCCTCTCCAACGACGACCTGGCCATGCTCGTCGACACGACCGACGAGTGGATCCGTGCCCGGGTGGGGATCAGGACCCGGCACATCGCCGAGGGCGAGACCCTGGTCGACATGGCCACCGAGGCGGCCCAGAAGGCGCTGGCCCGCAGCGGCCGCACCGCCGACGAGATCGACCTCGTCGTGGTCGCCACCTGCACCGCCGTCGAGCGCAGCCCCAACACGGCCGCCGCCGTGGCCGCCCGGCTCGGCGTCCGGGCGCCCGCCGCCTACGACATCAACACGGTCTGCTCCGGCTTCTCGTACGCGCTGGCCACCGCCGACCACGCGATCCGGGCCGGCGCGGCCCGCCGGGCGCTGGTGATCGGCGCCGAGCGGATGTCCGACACCCTCGACTGGACCGACCGCTCGACCTGCGTGATCTTCGGCGACGGCGCCGGCGCCGCGGTCGTCGAGGCCCAGGAGGACGGCGCCGAGCCGGGCATCGGCCCGGTGGTCTGGGGCTCCGAGCCGGAGAAGGGCGACGCCGTGGTGATCACCGGCTGGGACCCGGTGATCAGCCAGCAGGGCCAGTCGGTCTTCCGCTGGGCCACCACCCAGCTCGCCCCGCTCGCCCGGCAGGCCTGCGAGCGGGCCGGGATCGACCCGTCCGAGCTGAAGGGCTTCGTGCCGCACCAGGCGAACCTGCGGATCATCGACGCGATCGCCAACAAGCTCGGCGTCACCGACGCGGTGGTGGCCAGGGACGTCGTGGAGTCCGGCAACACCTCGGCCGCGTCGATCCCGCTGGCCTTCTCCAAGCTGGTCGAGCGCGGCGAGCTGTCGCCCGGCGACCCGGTCCTGCTGTTCGGCTTCGGCGGCGGTCTGGCCTACGCCGGCCAGGTGGTCCGCTGCCCCTGAGGCGGCCCCGGCGCCGTCCCGGCGCCTGACGCGGAACATGCCGGTGGGCGGGCACCCTGTGTGAGGGGTGCCCGCCCACCGGCATGTCTGGCCCTGGCGCGCTGCGGTACGTCGGCGGACCTCCCCCGAGGACACGGCCGCCGTCCGTCGTTCCCCGGACAGGAGGCCGGGGCTGCGCGCGGGCGGATGGTCGGATGAGCGGATGGTCTACTTGGGCGCCTTCTTGCCGGTGACGCCCAGGTACACCAGGGGAGCGAGGTTGGGCTTGAGGTCCTTGACCTTGACGCCCCAGGAGGTGAAGGCCTTCTGGTGCTCTGCCGCCGAGGCGAGCAGCGAGACCAGGGCCCCGGAGACGGCGTTGGGATCGAGTGACTTGTCGGCCTGTCCCTTCGCCTGGAGTTCCCGGACGGCATCCGCGAGCGGCTTGGCGACCGCGTTGAGGACGGTCATGCGGATCTTGAAGAACCGCTTGTCCCCTTCGGCGGCACCGAGCGTGACCACTCGGAGAATGGCGTCGTTCTTGCGCCAGAAGGCGAGGAATCCGTCGACCAGTTCTTCCGAAGTGGTCGGTCCGGACTTCCCTGCCCAGGACTTTCCGGCCACCAGCTCTTTGAGGGTGTCGGCGTCCTTGGCCATTTCCTCGGCGATTTCGAGGACAGCGCCCTCGACATCCGGGAAGTACTGGTAGAAGGTCGCGGGGGAGGTACCCGCCATACGGGCGACGTCGATGACCTTGACGTCCCGATAGGGCGACGTGCTGAGCATCTCGCGGAGGCAGTCGAGCAGCTTCTGCCGCGTCTCCTGTCCGCGTCGCCCGGCGACGCGACCGTCGACGGTGCGAACTTGTCCTGTCATGCCGTCAGCTTACCGTGGCACGATCTTGGCGCGATTCGGTGATGCGACTATTACTCCGCTCGGGGGTTCCTATAGGGGCATGAACCACTTCGGACGGATATTCACCGCGTCCCGATGTAGCCCCCCCGTGTGCTTTCGATCTCACAGCGTGACGGCGAGTCCGCTGAGGGGTGGTCGGGTGACAGAGCGTGACGGAAACCCGGCGTGGACGACGTGCGGCCGGTGAGCCCGTCGGACGGCCCGGGCGCAAGCCCCCGCCGGAGCGGGCGTCAGAATCCGGCCGTTCCGCGACCACTGACCTGGCGGTGCCGTCCGTGCGGCCCCCGGCGCTCCTGGGCGGGGGAGGTTGGAGATGGGCCGGGCGGCCATGGAGAATCGGGTCCGGCACCACGCGGCGGGTGCCTGGACGGGGAGGTGGCAGCGGAGTGGACCAGCTGACGGCGCACGATCCGAGGCGGATCGGGCCCTTCGAGGTGCTGGGGCGGCTCGGCGCGGGCGGGATGGGCCTGGTCTACCTGGCACGTTCCGCCTCCGGCCGGCGCGTGGCCATCAAGACCGTCCGGGGGGAGCTGGCCGAGGACGAGCTGTTCCGGGTCCGCTTCGCGCGGGAGATCGCCGCGGCCAAGACGGTCGGCGGCTTCTACACGGCGGCCGTCGTGGACGCCGACGCCGACGCGCGCGTGCCCTGGCTGGCGACCGCCTACATCCCGGCGCCCTCCCTGGAGGACCTGGTCGAGGAGTGCGGCCCGCTGCCGGTGGACGCCACCCGCTGGCTGGTCGCCGGCATCGCCGAGGCGCTGCAGTCCATCCACGCCGCCGGGCTGATCCACCGCGACCTGAAGCCCTCGAACGTCCTGGTGGTCGAGGACGGCCCGAAGGTGATCGACTTCGGCATCGCCGCCGGGGTGTCCAGCACCCGGCTCACCATGACCAATGTCGCGGTCGGCACCCCCGCCTACATGTCGCCCGAGCAGGCCCGCGACAGCCGGACCGTCCAGGGCGCCAGCGACATCTTCTCGCTCGGCTCGCTGATGGTCTTCTGCGCCACCGGGCACCCGCCCTTCCGCGGCTCGAACCCGGTCGAGACGGTGTTCCAGCTCCTGCGCGAGCAGCCCGACTACTCGGGGATGCCGGTCGAGCTGATGGACCTGGTCCGCGCCTGCATGCGGCCCTCGCCCGAGCACCGGCCCACCCCGGCGCAGATCCAGACCGAACTGGCCCCGCACCTGTTCTCCCGGGACGACGCCTCCGGTGAGGCCGGGGACTGGCTCCCGGCCAACGCGCTGGAGCTGATCGAGCGCAAGCGCGGCCGGCGCCAGCCTGCCGCGCCGCCCGCACCCCCGGCACCTCCCGCGCCGCCCGTGACCCCGCAGGGCGCCGGGCCGCTGCACCCGGCCGAGGCGCCGGCCCCCGTCCCGCCGGGGCCCGTCCCGCACCAGAGCGTGCCGCACCAGAACGTGCCGACGCAGCGTCCCGGCGTCGAGGACCCGCGCACCCAGCACCCGGGCGGCCACGCCCCGCCGCCGCTCGGTCCGGTGCACGTCCGGCCGGGCCAGGCGTCCGAGGCCGAGATCGCCACCGAGAAGATCCGCTCGCCCAACAAGCACCGGGCGCCCACCGACGGCGGCGGCGCCGAGGTGCGGCTGCCCGGCGCGTCCGTGCGGATAGGCCCCGGTCCGCGGGCCGAGCACGAGCAGACCGGCCCCGGTGCCACGCCGGCCGAGACCGAGTGGGTGCGCCGGGCGACCCCGCCGCCGGCCCGGACGCCCCTCCCGGCGCCCGTCCAGCCCCCGGCTCCGGCGCCGCGCTGGCGGCCCTGGCGGTTCCGGATGTCCAACGACGTCTGGGGCACCCCGGTGGTCGCCGACGGCACCCTGTTCGTCTCCAGCTTCGAGGTGCACGCGCTGGACATCGCCTCCGGCCAGCGCCGCTACAAGACCCGGGACGTGGCCTGGGCGCTCGCCGTGGACGCCGGCCGGGTGCACGCGGCCGACGGACCGCACCTGTACACCGTGGACGTCGCGGACGGCACCGAGCGCTGGCGCACCTCGCTGGACGGCTGGGTCTACTCGCTGTCCGCCGCCGACGGCGTGCTGTGCTGCGGCGTGCGCGGCGGCGGCGTCCAGCTGCGTTCGGCCGCCACCGGCGCCGAGCTGTGGCGCGCCGACGACGCCCAGCAGGACTACGAGAACCCGCAGTCCGGGCCCGTCCTGGTGGCCGGCGCCGCGTACTACTACGGCGCCGGGCGGCTGCGCTGCGTCGACCCGCGCGGCGCGGGCCTGCGCTGGTCCTTCCCGGTCGGCGAGGACGTCCCGTCGCACCCCGTCGAGCGCGGCGGCGTGCTGTACGTGACGGCCGGCACCCGGGTGTACGCCCTGGACGCGGCGAGCGGCGCCGAGCGGTGGCGCTTCGAGGCGCCGGTGGTGCTCTTCACCCCGCCCGCGCTGGACGCGGACGCCGTCTACGTCGCCGACTACCTGGGCACCGTGTACGCGCTCGACGCGGCCACCGGCCGGGACCGCTGGCGCGGTGCCACGGGCGGCCGCCAGGGCGCCGAGCCGGTCGTGGTCGGCGAGGGCATGGTGCTGGTCGGCAGCGGCGAGGTGCTGTACGCCTTCGAGGCGGCCACCGGCCGGGAGCGCTGGCGCTACACCGCGCGCGGCGAGATCGTCGGCTCCCCGGCGGTCGCGGACGGCCTGGTCCACCTCGGCAGCCGGGACCACTCGCTGCACACGGTGGACCTGGCGAGCGGTCAGCTGCGCTGGGAGCTCGGCACCAAGGGCGAGCTGACCGGCTCCCCGGTGGCGGTCGGCGGCCGGGTGTTCGTCGGCTCCAAGGACCGCTGCGTGTACGCGCTGGACGCCTTCTACGGCACGGCGGTGCCCGCCCGCTAACGCTTGTCGCGGGCCTCCGGGTGGTGGTGGCACCAGCCCTCCCACGCGGAGGCGACCATCTCGGCGACGTCGTACCGGGCGTGCCAGCCCAGCTCGCGGCCGATCAGGTCGGCGGAGGCCACCACCCGGGCCGGGTCGCCGGGGCGGCGCGGGGTCACCTCCGGGGTGGTGTCCCGCCCGGTGACCTCGCCGATCAGGGCGAGCATCTCGTGGACGCTGACGCCCTCGCCGCGGCCGATGTTGAGCACCAGCGCGGTGTCGCCCGGCGGGTCGGCGGCGAGCCGGCGGGCGGCCGCGACGTGGGCCGACGCGACGTCGGCCACGTGGATGTAGTCGCGCACGCAGGTGCCGTCCGGGGTGGGGTAGTCCGCGCCGAAGACGCGCGGCGCCCGGCCGGTGGTGAGGCGCTCGAAGACCATCGGGACGAGGTTGAAGACCCCGGTGTCGGCCAGCTCCGGCGTGCCGGAGCCGGCCACGTTGAAGTACCGCAGCGAGATCGTCGACATGCCGTGCGCCCGCCCGGCGGCGGCGACCAGCCACTCGCCGGCCAGCTTGGTCTCGCCGTACGGGTTCATCGGCGCGCAGGGGGTGGCCTCGGTGACCAGGTCGACGTCCGGCATGCCGTAGACGGCGGCCGAGGAGGAGAACAGGAAGCGCCGCACGCCCTCGTCGGCGGCGGCCTCCAGGACGGTCTGCAGGCCGAGCATGTTCTCGCGGTAGTAGAGGAACGGGCGCTCGACCGACTCGCCCACCTGCTTCTTCGCGGCGAAGTGCAGGATCCCCGTCACCGCGTGCTCGCGGATGGCGGCGGACACGACGGCGCGGTCCAGCGTGGAGCCCTTGACGAGCGCGACGTCGGCCGGCAGCCGGCTCGGATCGCCGGTGCTGAGGTCGTCCAGGACGGCCACGCTCTCGCCCGCGTCGAGCAGCTGACGGACCACGTGCCCGCCGATGTATCCGGCACCGCCAGTGATCAACCAGGTCATGCTCCGATCCTAGGCCGTCCCGTTTTGACCGGTGTGGCCGGGCGAGTCCAGCCAGCAATTCGGACAAATCGGTGAAATGCTGACAAAGATTTCTGTGCTCTCGGCCTGGTGACGAATCGGAGGCAGCCAAGGTGAGCCGAAAGAAGGAACACAACCGTCCCCTCCCGGCCGGTCCGCGGCCTACCGGCCCCAAGGCGTTCCGCGGGTGGCTGCGCGCCCCCGGTGCGGTCGCCGTCCTGGCGGCCGCCGCGCTGGCGCTGACCGGGTGCAGCAGCGGTTCGTCGTCGGCCAAGTCCTCGGCCACGGGCCAGGCCTCGTCCTCCGCGGCCCCGTCACCGGCCGCGTCGGGCTCCTCGGCCCCGCCCATGACCGGCAACCAGCTCCAGGACGCCTACCAGAAGGTCATCGCCGACGTCCTGCCGTCCGTGGTGCAGATCACCACCGGCGACAGCCTCGGCTCGGGGATCGTCTACGACGACAAGGGCGACATCGTCACCAACGCCCACGTGGTCGGGTCCGCCACCACCTTCACCGTCACCCTGGCCAACAGCACCAAGTCCCTGGACGCCGCTCTGGTCGGCAGCTACCCCGACTCCGACCTCGCGGTGATCAAGCTGAGCAG
This sequence comes from Kitasatospora sp. NPDC057936, assembly GCF_042887525.1. Taxonomy (NCBI): domain Bacteria; kingdom Bacillati; phylum Actinomycetota; class Actinomycetes; order Kitasatosporales; family Streptomycetaceae; genus Kitasatospora; species Kitasatospora sp. NPDC057936. The sequence continues at coordinate 13,592 of NZ_JBHVPD010000072.1, read as the reverse complement.
CCCGCCGAGCGGCCTCAAGCCCGCTACCTTCGGGGACTCGGGCAAGGTCCAGTTGGGCCAGATCACGCTCGCCATGGGCAGCCCGCTCGGGCTCTCCAGCAGCGTCACCCAGGGCATCGTCTCGGCCACCGGGCGGACGGTCTCCGAGCCCAGGGGCGGCGGATCGCCGGGCGCGACGATCGGCAACATGGTGCAGACCTCGGCCGCGATCAACCCGGGCAACAGCGGCGGCGCGCTGGTCAACCTGGACAGCCAGGTGATCGGCATCAACACCCTCGCGGCCACCGAGCCGCAGGCCAACGGCGCCGCCGCGCCCGGCATCGGCTTCGCGATCCCGGCGTCCACCATCACCAACATCACCGACCAGCTGATCAAGCAGGGCAAGGTGACCAACTCCGGCCGGGCCGCGCTCGGCGTCACCGCCCGGACCAGCTTCAACCAGCAGTTCCAGCCGGCCGGCGCGGTGATCGTCTCGGTCACCGCGGGCGGCCCGGCCGCCTCGGCGGGGCTCCAGCCCGGGGACGTCATCACCAAGATCGGCGACGCCGCGGTCGACTCGCTGAACGCCCTGACCACGGCCCTCGCCTCGCTCACGCCGGGCAGCAAGGCCACCGTGACGTACACCCGGGACGGCAAGGCGCAGACCGCCGACGTCACCCTCGGCACGCTGGAGACGACCTCCTAGGGCCGCACCGGCCCCCCCGGACCCCGGTACGGCCACCGGCCGGGCCGCACGACCGCGCAAGGGTTCCGCGGTCCGGCCGTGCCGCACCGGAGCGGCGCCGGCGCCCCGTCACTGCCTCGGCGGGGCGCCGGCGCCTTCGTGTGCCCGGGTGTTCAGTGGCGGGCGGCCCGGGTGTGCCAGGGCAGCTCGACGGTGACGGTGGTCGGGCCGCCCTCCGGGCTCTCCACCAGGAACACCCCGTCCACCGCCTGGACCCGCTCGGCCAGCCCGGCCAGGCCGCCGCCCGGGTAGGCGGTCGCGCCGCCCCGGCCGTCGTCCTGGACCAGCAGCATCAGCTGGTCGTCGGAGCGCCAGACCTCCACCGAGGCGCTCCGCGCGCCGGAGTGCTTGGAGACGTTCGTCAGGAGCTCGCTGACCGTGAAGTAGGCGATGCCCTCGACCGCCGAGTCCGGGCGCTCGGCCACGCCGTCGGGGCCGCGCAGCTCGACGTTCACCCGGACTCCGCCGGGGACGGTGCAGCGGGCGGCCACCGAGGACAGCGCCGCGTCCAGGCCGCGGTCGGTGAGCACCGCCGGGTGGATGCCGCGGGCCAGGTCGCGCAGCTCCTTCAGGGCCAGCTTCACCTCGCCGTGCGCGTTGTCGACCATCGACGCCGCGGCGGCCATGTCCGCCGGGGTCTCCACCTCGCGCAGCCGCTCCTTGGCCATGCCGAGGTCCATCGCCAGCGCGACCAGGCGGGCCTGGGCGCCGTCGTGCAGGTCGCGCTCGATCCGGCGCAGGTCGGCGGCGGCGGTGTCGACCACCGTGCCGCGGTCCTCCTCCAGCTCGCGCACCCGCTCGGACAGGGCGCCGGGGAACAGCAGCGCCTCGACCAGGATCCGGTCCACCGCCGCCTCGGCGCGGATCACCCACGGCAGCACCGGCCACAGCACGACGACGCTGACCAGGGTGACGGTGAAGCTCAGGATGCCCCACGGCAGCAGCAGTACGTTGTACAGCGCCGAGCGCCAGTTCAGCAGGTCGGTCAGGTTGGCGATGGCGAAGCCGGTGACGCCCGGGCGGCGCCGGACCACCGGCTCCGGCTCGCTGATCTCCGAACCGTGCGCCGACCGCGCCCGGCGCCGGGCCAGCGCGCCCAGACCGCGGCAGCCGGCCAGCCCGGCGGCCAGCACCGGCAGGCCGATCACCGTCACGGACAGCCCGAGGCCGACCGACAGCATCACCGCCGCGAAGACGAACCCGCCGATGCCCAGTGGCAGGTTCAGCATCAACTGCCCGGCCTGTCGCCACATCCGGGCGCCGTACAGCGGGCCGCGCTCCATCCGCGCGTCCTGCTCCTTGACGGCCGCCACGGCGCGCCGGGTCAGGGGCTTCATCAGGATCCACCCTCCCTCTCGCTCTAGTGGTCCAAGCTTCCCGAACACGGGGCGGGTGGTGCCATGGGGGTGATACATCTCCTGGGCCGGGGGTTATCCCCACCCCTGCCGGCCCCTCCCCGTCCCTCTCCGGACGGCTCCGGGCGGTACGGGGGTGTCCACCGGTTGTCCACGTGATGTCTTGCGGAGCGGGCTGGGTTCGGGTGGAGCGGAGCCGTCCCCTTAGACTCACGCATTGGCCATGGTTATGACCGTGTAAAGAAGCGACGTAGAACTGCCTTGAGGGGCGGTTCACGGCCGAGTGGAGGGCGAAGGCATGGAGTGGCGGCAAGCGGCTGCCGTCGCGGCCGACCCGGCGGTCGGCAGCGGCTACTTCGACGCGTACGCCGCGATGGGACTGCTCGCCGTCATCGGCGTGCTGTTCGTGACCGTCGCGTTCACCGCCAACCGGCTGCTGCGTCCGGTGGTGTACTCGCCGGAGAAGCTCCTGGCCTACGAGTGCGGCGTGGACCCGGTGGGCGAGGACTGGGCGCACACCCAGATCCGCTACTACGTGTACGCCTTCCTGTACGTGATCTTCGCGGTCGACGCGATCTACCTGTTCCCGTGGGCGACCGTGTTCGCCACCGCCGGGTACGGGGCCGGGACGCTGATCGAGATGTTCCTCTTCATCGGCTTCCTCGCGGTCGGGCTGCTCTACGCCTGGAAGAAGGGCGTTCTGGAATGGACATGACGCACAACCACTCGCACGCCGCGCCGGGCGGACCGGTCCCGCTCGGCCTCCCGGACCCGTCGCGCCCCGGCGCCGTCGAGCGCCGGAGCATCGGCCCGCTGGCCCGGCTCGCGCCGGACCCGGTCAAGGTCGTGCTCAACTGGGGCCGCCGCTACAGCCTCTGGTGCTTCAACTTCGGGCTGGCCTGCTGCGCGATCGAGTTCATCGCGGCGTCCATGGCCAAGCACGACTTCATCCGGATGGGTGTCATCCCGTTCGCGCCCGGCCCCCGGCAGGCCGATCTGATGATCGTCTCGGGGACGGTGACGGACAAGATGGCGCCCGCCGTCAAGCGCCTCTACGAGCAGATGCCCGAGCCGAAGTACGTCATCTCCTTCGGCGCCTGCTCCAACTCCGGCGGTCCGTACTGGGACTCGTACTCGGTGACCAAGGGCGTCGACCAGATCATCCCGGTCGACGTCTACGTGCCCGGCTGCCCGCCGCGGCCCGAGGCGCTGCTCCAGGGCATCCTCAAGCTGCAGGAGAAGATCGCCGCCGAGTCGCTGCCCGCCCGCTACGCCGCGCCCGCGTCGGCGCTGCGGCGTCCGCTGGTGGCGGGGCCCGCGGGCCCCGCGGGGTCTTCGGGCTCTGCGGAGCCTTCGGGGTCTTCGGGCTCTTCGGCAGAGGGAGGGGTCTCGTGACCACGGCAGAGCAGTACGCGGCGTCGGTCGGGGAGTGGGCGACCGGCGCCGAGGCGTACGGGCTGATCACCGTCGACGTGCCCGCCGAGCACTGGATCGAGGCGCTCACCGCCGCCCGTGACGGGCTCGGCCTGGGCTTCTTCGACTGGCTGAGCGCCGTCGACGAGCTCGCCGACGGCTTCTCCGTGGTCGCCCACCTGGCCTCGGCCGAGGGACACGCGGTGCGCCACCTCGCGCTGCGCACCCGGGTGCCGCGGGACAAGGCCGCCCTGCCGACGGCCGTGTCGGTGTACGCCGGTGCCGCGTGGCACGAGCGCGAGACCCACGAGATGTTCGGCATCGACTTCCCCGGGCACCCGCACCTCGTCACCCTGCTGCTGCCGGACGGCTTCGAGGGACACCCGCTGCGCAAGGAGTTCGTGCTCGCGGCCCGCGTCGCCAAGGCCTGGCCGGGCGCCAAGGAGCCGGGCGAGTCCGACCACGGCGACGGGCCGGCGCGGCGCAAGATGCAGCCGGCCGGCGTGCCGGACCCGAACGAGTGGGGCCCGCTCAAGGGCACCCTGCCGCCGGTCGCCGAGCGGCCCGCGCGTGGTGCGCGGGCGGCGGGCGCGGCGGCGCGCACTCCACGGGCCGCCGCGGCGGCTGCCGGTGCTGCCGGTGCCGCCGTCGCCGAGGGCGCTGCCGGTGAGGCTCCGGCCGTGCGGGCGGACAGGCCGCGGCGGACCCGGTCGGTGTCGGACGGTTCGGCGAGCCAGGCGGGAGCCGAGGCTGCCGAGGGCGCCGTCGCCGAGGGCGCTGCCGGTGAGGCTCCGGCCGTGCGGGCGGACCGCCCGCGGCGGACCCGGTCGGTGTCGGACGGTTCGGTCAGCCAGCCGGTCGAAGCGCCCGGTGCCGACGCGCCGAAGGCCGCTGACGAGCCCAAGGCCGAGCGATCCACCCCCACGCGGACGCAGTCGTCGGACGCGCCCTGGCACAACCCGGTGCCCGCCCACGACGCGAAGCCTGCCGAGGAACCTGCGGAGGGGCCGGCGGCGGAACCCGCCGAGGCCCCGGCGGAGAAGAAGGACGACCCGTCGGCCCGCCCGGCCGGCCAGGACGGAGACGGCACGTGAACCTGCTCGACACGGTGCTGCGCTGCGTCGCCACGCTCGTCGTCTTCCTCACCGTCCCGCTGATCATCGGCCAGACGGAGCACAAGGTCATGGCGCACATGCAGGGCCGGCTCGGCCCGATGTACGCCGGCGGCTTCCACGGCTGGGCGCAGCTCGTCGCCGACGGCGTGAAGTTCGCGCAGAAGGAGGACATCGTCCCCGCCGGGGCGGACCGCCGGATCTTCCAGCTGGCGCCCGCCGTCTCGCTGCTGCCGTACCTCTTCGTGCTGCTGGCGATCCCGGTCGGCCCGGACGGCTTCGTCGGCCAGGCGGTCGACGCCGGGCTGTTCTTCGTGCTGGCCGTGATGGGCGTCGGCGTGATCGGCAAGCTGATGGCCGGCTGGGCCTCGGCGAACAAGTTCTCGCTGCTCGGCGGCCTGCGCACGGCCGCCCAGCTGATGTCCTACGAGCTGCCGATGGTGCTGGCGGCGGCCTCGGTGGCGATGGCCGCCGGCACGCTGTCGCTGCCCGGGATCGTGGACTCCTGGCAGTGGTACTGGCTCCCGTGGCAGCTCATCGGTGCGTTCGTGTTCTTCACGGCCGGTCTGGCCGAGCTCCAGCGCCCGCCGTTCGACATGCCGGTGGCCGACTCGGAGATCATCTTCGGCGCGTACACCGAGTACACCGGCCTGCGCTTCGCCCTGTTCCTGCTCTCCGAGTACGTGGGCATCCTCGTGGTGTCCGGGCTGACCGCCGTGCTGTTCCTCGGCGGCTGGCACGGCCCGATGCCGGACCAGCTCGGCTGGCTCTGGACCCTGCTGAAGACCTTCGCGCTGGCCTTCGTGGTGATCTGGCTGCGGGTGACGTACCCGCGCCTGCGCGAGGACCAGCTGATGCGCTTCGCGTGGACCGTGCTGATCCCGCTCGCCCTCGTCCAGCTCGCCCTCACCGGCATCATCAAGGTGGCGATCTCATGAGTTTCCCGGGTGCCGGCCTCGCCAAGGGGCTGGCCGTGACTCTGCGGACGATGACGAAGAAGACCGTCACCGCGCAGTACCCCGACGTGCAGCCGGTGCTGCCGCCGCGCTCGCGCGGCGTCATCGCGCTGCTGGAGGAGAACTGCACGGTGTGCATGCTCTGCGCGCGCGAGTGCCCGGACTGGTGCATCTACATCGACTCCCACAAGGAGACGCTGCCGGCCGCCGACCCGAACGCGCGCGCCCGCACCCGCAACGTGCTGGACCGCTTCGCGATCGACTTCTCGCTCTGCATGTACTGCGGGATCTGCATCGAGGTGTGCCCGTTCGACGCGCTGTTCTGGTCGCCGGAGTTCGAGTACGCCGAGACGGACATCCTGGAGCTGACCCACGAACGGGACCGGCTCCGCGAGTGGATGTGGACCGTCCCGGCGCCGCCGGCGCTGGACCCGGCGGCCGAGGAGCCCAAGGAGATCGCCACCGCGCGCAAGGCGGCGGACAAGCTGGCCGCGGCCGCCGCGGCGGCCGTCGCCCCCGAGGAGAAGGGTGAGACCGAGTGACTGCTCTTGCCCTGCTCGCGGCGACCGGCCCGCTGGCCCCGGCCTCCCGTTCGTTCCTGTCGCCGACCGGCGTGGAGGTCGTCTTCCTGCTGATCGGCATCACCGTGCTCGGCTCGGCCGTCGTCGCCGTGAGCACCAAGCAGCTGGTGCACGCCGCGCTGTGGCTGGTGGTCGCGCTCGGCGGGCTCGCGATCGAGTTCCTGCTGCTCACCGCCGAGTTCATCGCCTGGGTGCAGGTGCTGATCTACCTCGGCTCGGTGATCGTCCTGGTGCTGTTCGGGCTGATGCTCACGAAGGCGCCGATCGGGCGCTCGCCGGACGCCGACTCGAAGAACCGCTGGGTCGCCCTGGCGGTCGCGCTGGCCTCCGCCGGAACGCTCGTGACCCTGGTCGTGGACGCCTTCCGCACCTCCTGGATCGACCTCGGGGGTGGCGGCGGATCGGCCGCCGTCACCGGGGCGAGCCTGTTCCGCACGTGGGTCCTGCCCTTCGAGGCGCTGTCCGTGCTGCTGCTGGCGGCACTCGTCGGCGCGATCGTGCTGTCGCGCGGCTCGAAGCGCCGGGTGCCGCCGCCGCGGGCCGGCCGGCTGCGCACCGGGCGGCCGGTCGGGTCCAACGGGACCGTCGCCGCGACCGCTCCGCGCACCGCTCCGGAGGCCGCCGCCCCGCCCGTGACGGAGGAGAGCTGATGCACCTCGCCTACCCCGTCGTCCTCGCCGCGCTGCTGTTCAGCGTCGGCGTGTACGGCGTGCTCGCCCGGCGCAACGCCGTCCTCGTCCTGATCTCCGTCGAGCTGATGCTCAACGCCGTCAACCTGAACCTCGTCGCCTTCGACGCCTGGCTGCGCGACTCCCTGCACGCCGGCCAGGCGCTGACGCTGTTCACCATCACGATCGCCGCCGCCGAGATCGGCCTCGGGCTCGCCATCGTCCTGCTGCTGTTCCGGGCCAGGGGCACCGCGGACATCGACCGGGCCACCGCGCTCGGCGACCCGGCCGAGACGCTCGCCGAGGAGGCGCCGGCCGGCGCCGGGGCGCTGAAGGGCCAGGCCACCGCATGAACCTCGCCCTGCCCGTCCTCGTTCCCGCGCTGCCCGCGCTCGGCGCCGCCGCCACCCTGGCCGCCGGGAAGAAGGCCCCCGGCCTGGCCCGGCCGCTCGCCATCGTCCCGGTCGCCGCCTCGGCCGTGCTCGCCCTCGTGGTCGCGCTCCAGCTCGGCACCGGCCAGGCGCTCGACGCCGCCACCCGGCTGACCCCGACCGGCGGCCCGGACATCGCGCTCGCCCTCCACCTGGACGGCTTCAGCTCGCTGATCTCCGTGCTGGTCGGTCTGGTCGCCACGTGCGTCCAGGTCTACTCGACCGCGTACCTGAAGGAGGACCCGCGCTACCCCTCGTACGCGGCGCTGGTCTCGCTCTTCACCGCGGCGATGTTCCTCGTCGTGTACTCGGGCGACCTGATCGTGCTGCTGGTCGGCTGGGAGGTCATGGGCATCTGCTCGTACTTCCTGATCGGCCACCACTGGGAGAGCGCGGACGCCCGCTCGGCCTCGCTGAAGGCCTTCCTGGTCACCAAGCTCGGCGACGTGCCGTTCCTGTTCGGGATCTTCCTGCTCGGCGCCGACGCCCACAGCTTCCGGATCCCGGACGTGCTGGCCGCCGCCACCGACGGGAAGCTCGGCCACCCGACGCTGATCGCGCTGCTGCTGCTCGCCGGGGTCGCCGGCAAGAGCGCGCAGTTCCCGCTGCACACCTGGCTCCCGGACGCGATGGCCGGCCCGACGCCGGTCTCCGCGCTGATCCACGCCGCCACCATGGTCGCGGCCGGCATCTACCTCGTCGCCCGGCTGCTGCCGGTGTTCCTGCTCTCGGGCGCGGCGCTCGTCGTGCTCGCCGTCATGGCCGCCGTGACGATGATCGGCTCGGCGCTGTGCGCGCTCGCGCAGGACGACCTCAAGCGGGTGCTCGCCTACTCGACCGTCGGCCAGCTCGGCTACATGGCCGGGGCGCTGGCCAGCGGCGACCGCGAGGCCTCGGTGTTCCACCTGGTCAGCCACGGCGCCTTCAAGGCGCTGCTGTTCCTGGCCGCCGGCGTGGTGATCCACGCCGCGCACACCAACTCGATCTCCGCGATGTCCCGGATCCCCGGGCTGCGCAAGCGGGTGCCGGACGCCTACTGGACGATGGGCATCGGCCTGGTCGCGCTGACCGGGCTGCCGCCGTTCTCCGGCTTCTTCAGCAAGGAGGCGGTCCTCGGCGCCGCCGAGCACGCCGCCAACGGCGAGGCGATGACCAACGGCCTCGGCCCCGCCTCGGCCGTGCCGCAGATCGCCGGGTGGATCGTGCTGGTCTCGGCGGCGCTGACCGCGCTGCTCACCGCCGCCTACGCCACCCGGCTCTTCCTGCTCGCGTTCCACAGCCCGGCCGGTGCCGCCGCGGCGGCCCCCGAGGTGGTGGCCCCCGCCGTCGCCGACCGGGCCACCGTCGTGGCCGACCACGAGGCCGACGCGCCCTACTCGCCCGAGCTCGACGAGGCCGACCCGGCCACCGCCGAGCCGCACGCGATGCGCTGGCCGCTGTGGGTGCTGGCCGTCCCGACCATGGCCTTCGGCATCGCCGGGCTGCGCTCCGACTGGCTGCCCGCCCTGCTTGACGGCGGCTCGCTGCGCCCCTCCGGCGTCACCGCCGTCACCGGCACCGGGCTCGCCGTGGCGGGCGCGCTGCTGGCGTACGGCGCCTGGCGCTCGGCCACCGCCCGGCTGGGCGCGGGCCGCCCCGCCCCGGCCGGCCGGGTGCCCGAGCAGGCCGGGGCCCCGGCCGCCGAGGTACTGGCCACCGAGGTGCTGGTCGCCGACCCCGGGCGCACCCTGCTCGGCCCGCTGTTCGGCCCGGCCCGGCACGGCTTCGGCGTCGACCGGCTCTACGCCGCGCTGTTCGTCCGCCCGGTGGCCGCCGCTGCCCGGCTGGTCCGCTTCCTCGACCGCGAGGTCGTCGAGGGCTATGTGCAGGGCAGCGGGATCGGTGCCAACCTGCTCGGCCGGGCCGTCCGGCTCGCGCAGACCGGCAACGCGCAGACCTACCTCAGCGCGCTGCTCGCCGGCGTCGTCCTGCTGGCCGTCCTGGTGGCGGTGTAGCGGATGCCGTTCCCCGTCCTGTCCCTCCCCCCGACCGTCGCGCGTAGGAGTCCCCGATGAACGCGGTCCTCATCGCCCTCCTGGCGCTGCCGCTGCTCGGTGCAGCCCTCACCCTGGCGCCGGTGTTCGGCCCGGACGCGGGCGTCGCCGACCGGCGCGCGCTGCGGCTGAACTCGGTGCTCACCGGCGCGGTGCTCCTGGTCAGCCTCGCCCTGGCGGCCGGGTTCGACCGCGGCGAGCCCGCCCGGATGCAGGCCACCACGGACGTGTCCTGGATCCCCGCGATCCACGTGCGCTTCCACCTCGGCGTGGACGGCGTCTCGCTGCCGCTGATCGTGCTCACCGCGCTGCTCACCTTCCTCTGCGCGCTGTACTCGGAGAAGCGGCTGCCGGCCGGGGACAACGTGCCGTCGGCGCGGGCCTTCGTCGGGCTGTTCCTCCTCCTCGAAGTCGGCATGCTCGCCACCTTCGCGGTGCTGGACCTCCTCCTCTTCTTCATGGCCTTCGAGATCGTGCTGATCCCGATGTACTTCCTGATCGCCCGCTGGGGGAGCGGCGCGAAGGTGCCGGCCGCCAACCGGTTCATCCTGTACACGCTGCTCGGCTCGGCCGTGATGCTGCTCGGCTTCCTGCTGATCGGCAGCAAGGCGGGCACCTTCGACATGCAGGCCCTCGCCGCCGGGCACGGCAGCGGCCTGAGCCACACCACCCAGGTGACCGCCGCGCTGGCGATCATGATCGGGCTCGCGGTCAAGGCCCCGGCCTGGCCGCTGCACAGCTGGCTCCCCGACGCGCACACCGCCGCCCCGACGGTCGGCTCGGTGCTGCTCGCCGGCGTGCTGCTGAAGATGGGCACCTACGGTCTCGTCCGCGTCCTCCTCCCGGTCGTGCCCGACGGCACCACGACGCTCGCCCCCTACCTGGGCGCGTTCGCCGCCGTCGGCATCGTCTACGGCTCGCTGGCCTGCCTCGCGCTCGCCCGCCGCGGCTCCAAGGGCGACCTCAAGCGCCTCATCGCGTACTCCTCCGTCGGCCACATGGGCTTCGTCCTGCTGGGCATCGCCTCCCTCACCCCGGTCGGCGTGAACGGCGCGCTGTTCGCCAACATCGCGCACGGTCTGATCACCGGCCTGCTGTTCTTCCTCGTCGGAGCGCTCAAGGACCGCTACGGCACGGCCGACCTCGACACCCTGTCCGGCACCACCGGCGCCGCCCTCTACGGCCGCGCGCCGCGGATCGGCGCCCTGCTCGCCTTCGCCGCCGTCGCCAGCCTCGGCCTGCCCGGGCTGGCCGGCTTCTGGGGCGAGCTGCTCGCCATGTTCGGCGCGTTCGACCCGGCGGCGGGCCTGTCCCGCCCGGCCTTCGTCACCTACATGGTCCTGGCCGGCCTCGGCACCCTCCTCACCGCCGCGTACCTGCTGATCGTCGTCAAGCGCGTCTGCATGGGCGACCCCGAGCAGCCCGCGCCGGTGGCCGAGCTCGCCGACCTGCGTCCGTACGAGGCCGTCAGCTGGACGCCGCTGGCCGCCCTCACCCTGCTCGCCGGCCTCTGGCCCGCGCTCCTGCTCGGCCTCTCCGACCCAGCCGTCAAGCACCTCCTCGGAGGTGGCTGACATGTTCGGAGCCCGGCTCGCCGAACTCGGACCTCACTCCACGGGGCAGCACACTGTGACCTCCCTCGCCGTACCCAACGCGGGCAGCCTGATCCAGTCCGTGGACTGGGTCGCGATCGCGCCGCCGCTGATCGCCGCCGTGGCCGCCCTCGCGGTGCTGGTCGCCGACCTCTTCCTGCCCGAGCGCCACAAGAAGTGGCTTGGCCGCCTCACCGCGGCCGGACTCGCCCTCGCGCTCATCTCGCTCCTCCCCCTCACCGGGGGGGCACCCCGGGCGACGTTCTGTGCGCAGAACGTAGCAGGGGCCACTGACAACGCGGGCTGCTCGTACGTCGCGGACCACTTCGCCCTGGTGTTCCAGCTGCTCGCCCTCGGCGGCGCGCTGATCGCCGCGCTGCTGTCCGCGCACACTGTGGAGAGCGAGAAGCTGCCCGGCGGCGAGTACTGGTTCCTGCTGCTCTCCAGCGCCACCGGCGCCGCCCTGCTGCCCGCCTCCCGCGACCTCGCCACCATGGTGGTCGCCCTGGAGGTCGCCTCGCTGCCCGCCTTCGCGCTGGTGGCGCTGCGCCGGGACGGCCGGGGCGCCGAGGCCGCGCTGAAGTTCTTCGTCTCCTCCGTCACCGCGACCGCCGTGATGCTGCTCGGCGTCTCCTTCGTCTACGCGGCCAGCGGCAGCCTGCACCTCGGCGCCGTCGCCGAGGGCCTGGAGCACGCCCCCGCGCAGCTCAAGCCGCTAGCCGAGGCCGGTGCCGTTCTGACCCTCGTCGGCTTCGCCTTCAAGGTGGCCGCCGTCCCGTTCCACTTCTGGGTGCCCGACACCTACACCGGCGCACCGCTGCCCGTCGCCGGCTACCTGTCGGTCGTCGGCAAGGCGGCCGGCCTCTCCGGCCTGGCGCTCGCCACCACGGTGGCGTTCCGCCCGTACGCCCACACCTGGGGCCTGGTGCTCGCGGTGCTCGCCGCCGTCACCATGACCGTCGGCAACGTCGGCGCGCTGCGCCAGCGCTTCGACACCCGCTACAGCGCGGTCCGGCTGCTCGCCTGGTCCTCCGTCGGCCAGGCCGGGTACCTGCTGGTGCCGCTCGCCGCCGCCGGCTACGCGCCCACGGCCGCCGACCCGCTGGGCGCCACCGCCGCGTACGCGCTGATCTACGGGGTCGTGAACCTCGGTGCGTTCGGCGTGGTCGCGGCGGTCGGCCGGCGGGCCGGCACCAGTGTGGACGACTTCCGCGGGCTGTTCGCGCGGAGCCGCTGGACGGCGCTCGCCCTGGCCTTCTTCCTGCTCTGCCTGGCCGGGCTGCCGCCGGGCGTGATCGGGCTCTTCGGCAAGGTCGTGGTGTTCCGGGCGGCCGTCGACGCCGGGCTGGGCTGGCTGGCCGTGGTCATGGCCGTCAACGTCGTCGTCGCGCTGTACTACTACCTGCTCTGGACGGCCCGGTTGTTCGCTCCGGCGGCGGTCGCGGCCGGCGTCGAGGCAGGCACCGGGGCAGGCGTCGAGGGAGGCGTCGAGAGTCGGCTTCCGTTGAGTCTGACGGCGACGCTGGGGCTCACCGCTTCGGTCGCCGTGGTGTTGTCGGTCGCTCCGCAGCTCGTGCTCCAGGTGGCGGGTGGCAGCCTGTTCTGACCCGTCGGGCGGGCTCTGAGGTGGGTGGGCACTCGGGGGTGAGGGTGGTGTCACCTCTGTCGGCTGTGTCACAAGGGAACAAGGTCCCCGGCCCCGCCCGTTGACCGGGCAAGAGGGACGAGGCAGAAAGGGCTTCCCCACCGCGCCATTGGAGGGCCTGACGTGCACCGCCGGCACAACGGACTGAGGACCGCCGTCCTGCTCGGCGGCCTCTCGGCGCTGATCCTGGTGATCGGCGGCTTCTTCGGCCGGAGCGGCCTCGTGATCGCCCTGCTGGTCGCCGTCGGGACCAACGCCTACGCGTACTGGAACAGCGACAAGCTCGCGCTGCGGGCCATGCGGGCCCGGCCGGTCAGCGAGATCGAGGCGCCGCAGCTCTACCGGATCGTCCGGGAGCTCTCCACCTCCGCCCGCCAGCCGATGCCCCGGCTCTACATCTCGCCCACCCCCGCCCCCAACGCCTTCGCCACCGGCCGCAACCCGCGCAACGCGGCGGTCTGCTGCACGGACGGCATCCTGCAACTGCTCGACGAGCGCGAGCTCCGGGGGGTGCTCGGCCACGAGCTGAGCCACGTCTACAACCGGGACATCCTGATCTCGTCGGTCGCCGGGGCGCTCGCCTCGGTGGTGATGTTCCTCGTGAACTTCGCCTGGCTGATCCCCTTCGGACGCAGCGAGGACGACGACGGGCCGGGCCTGTTCGGGATGCTCGCGATCATGATCCTCGGACCGCTGGCGGCCGGGCTGATCCAGCTCGCGGTCAGCCGCTCCCGCGAGTACCAGGCCGACGCGGACGGTGCCCGCATCACGGGGGATCCGCTGGCGCTGGCCAGTGCGCTGCGGAAGCTGGACGCCGGTACGCGGCGGCTGCCCCTGCCGCCGGAGCCTCAGTTGCAGACGGCGAGCCACATGATGATCGCCAGTCCGTTCCGGCCGGGTGAGGCTGGGGCCCGGTTGTTCTCGACGCATCCTCCGATGGGGGAGCGGATCGCTCGGCTTGAGCGGATGGCGGGGTATCGGGGCTGAGGGTTCCGCTGCGCGGGGCTTGGGGTGCGGGGTGGGCTTTCGGGTGGGTGGGGGGTGCCGGGGGTGGCTGCGGGGGTGGCCGCTCCGGGGGCTGG
>NZ_JBHVPD010000071.1:0-56510 GCF_042887525.1 Kitasatospora sp. NPDC057936 | reverse complement strand
GCGTCTGGGTGCGTGCATCGCAAGGCGGAGGAGGGAGTCCATGCGGAGCATCGGCGACCGACGACAACGCGGCGAGGTGCGTGCCCAGACGCCGCACGGCAGGCGGGGGTTTGAAGACAGGCCCGGGGCCGTCGGATCACAGACCGCCGTTGACGACCGTGCTGGCGACGGCGCCCGTGGTGACGTTCCACTTGGCGAGGATCTTGTCGTACCCGCCGCCGAGGATCACCTGGTCGAGCGCCTTGGAGACGACGTCGCGCAGCCCGGTGTCGTCCTTGGCGACGGTGATGCCGTACGGGCCGGACTGCAGGAAGTGGGTGTTGGCCAGCTGGAACTTGCCGGTCCTGGCGGGGGTGGTGGTGTTGTACTGGGCCACCGGGTAGTCGTTCAGGTCGGCGACGGCGGCGCCGCTCGCGACCTCGGCGAGCGCTTGGTCGTCGCTGTCGAAGCGGTCGACCTTGAGCTGCCTGCCGGTGCGCGGGCAGGCGCCCTGCTGGCGGGTGGCGAAGTCGTCCTGGAGGGTGCCGCGCTGGACGGCGACGGTGTGGCCGCACAGGTCGTCGACGGTGGTGAGGGACAGCTGGCTGCCGGCCTTGACGACCATCGAGGTGCCGGTGGTGAAGTAGTCGACGAAGTCGACGCCCGGGTCGGCCTGGTGGCCGTCGTCGGCGGCGCCGAGCTGGCGCTGCTTGGTGTCGATCACGGCGGACATCGCCAGGTCGATCTTCTTGGTCTGGACGGCCGGGATCAGCTGCTCGAACGGCAGGTCGGTGAACTCCACGCGCAGGCCGAGGTAGTCGCCGACGGCGGTGGCGATCTCCGGGTCGAGGCCGGCCGGCTTGCCGTCGGTGTCCCGGAAGTCGACGGGCGGGTAGTGGAGGTAGGAGCCGATCCGCAGGACGCCGGCGGCCTTGACCGCCTTCGGGAGGCTCGCGCGCAGGTCGGCCTGGGCGCCGGGATCGGCGGTGCCGCTGCCGCAGCCGGTCAGCAGGAGGCCGCCGGTGCCGAGGACGGCGGCGGCGCGCAGCGGGAGGGCGTGGACGGAGGGGCCCTGGGCAGGGCCGGGGGTGCGGTGCATCGCGATGCGTCTTCTTCGCAGGAGGGGTGCGGGCAGGGAGACGCCGCGCCGGAGTGCCTGCCGGGGTACGCAGTGCGGACCTCGTCGCCGTGTGCCCGGTTCGTCGGGCCGCCCTGGGGTGCGGGGGCGGCCGCTCGGCGGAGGTCCGCCGTCGGGGGCGGTCGGGAGCCATCCTCGCACTTCACGCCGGGGACGCGTGCGGCGGGCCGCATCGCGGGACGGACACGGCTTCACCACAACCCGGTGATCCGATCGTTGCGACGGACTAGTCGGAAGTTCGTGTCGATATCGGACAAGTGACGCAAACGCTCCTTGCGTCCGGATTCCGGGTGAGGGAGCTTTTGCGCACCTACCGTCGTACATTTTCGGCCAGCTGGCCGAAACACGCCGTGGGCTCCCTCCCCACCGTGCAGGCTCGTCCCGGCCTGCCACACCCGATGGAACGCCATGCACATCCGCTCCACCGCCGCACGCTCGCTCGTGGCCGTCCCGACCGCCGCCGCGCTCCTGCTGCTCTCCCCCGCCGCCCACGCCGCCCCCGGTGGCAAGAACGCCCCCGGCAACAACGGCACCGTCAAGATCCACGACGCCTCCACCGGCCAGGAGGACACCCGCAACGAGCCCAAGGTCTGCACCTTCTACCTGGACTCGTTCGGCTTCGACGCCAACCAGGACATCGTCTGGATGATCGCCTCGGTGCACGGCGACGACGAGCAGATGGTCGCGTACGGCGACCTGCCGGTCGACGCCAACGGTGACGTCCGCACCGACGACATCAACCTGCCGGACGGCCAGTACAAGCTCTACTGGGCCGCCGTGACCCTCGTCAACGGCGAGATCCCGGAGGACGACCCGGCGCTGGACAACCCGAAGCACAAGGTCTTCAAGGTCGACTGCGGCGGCAAGGCCCCGTCGAAGGGCCCGACCGCGGTGCCGAGCACCCCGGCCACCGGCAAGCCCTCGGACAAGCCGAGCGACAAGCCGAGCGACAAGCCCTCCGAGAAGCCCAGCGGGAAGCCCTCCGAGAAGCCGTCGGAGAAGCCCAGCGACAAGCCGACCGAGAAGCCTTCCGAGAAGCCCTCGGACAAGCCGAGCGACAAGCCGACCACCCCGGCCACCAAGCCGGCCGAGTCGGCGTCGCCCACCGCCGCGCCGACCACCCCCGCCGCCGGCGGCCCGGCCACCGGTGCCCCGTCGACCGCCCCCTCCACCGCCCCGAGCGGCTCGCCGTCGGCCCCGGCGCCGACCGCCACCGTGCCGGTGCAGACCCCGTCGACCCCCACCGCGGTCAACCCGGCCAAGCCGCTGGTCGTCCCGGCCAAGGTCAGCGTCCCGACGCCGATCAAGGGCGCCCCGGCCGCCAACGGCCCGAAGCTGGCCCAGACCGGTAGCGACGGCACCCTGCTGTACGCGGGCGCCGGCACCGCGCTGGTCGTGGGCGGCGCCGCCCTCGTCTACGCCCGCCGCCGCCGCACCGCCTGAGCGGTCGCGCGGAGACGGTGAGTCCCTGGCGCCTCCCGCCCACACCGGGCGGCGCCGGGGACTTCCCAACGGGATCTACGAACGGCGGCCCGTCACGGGTTCACCGCGAGGACGACGTAGGCGGCCAGGATCGCCATGTGCACCGCGCCCTGGAGGGGAGTCGCGCGGCGCGGGATGACGGTCAGGGTGCCGACCACGACGGTCAGGGTGAGCAGCACCATGTGGGCCGGGTCGAGGCCGAGGTGGAGCGGGCCGCTGAGCCAGGTCGACGCGATGGCGACGGCCGGGATGGTCAGGCCGATGCTGGCCAGCGCGGAGCCGAGGGCGAGGTTGAGGCTCGTCTGCACGCGGTTGCGCAGCGCGGCCCGCAGCGCGGCGATCGTCTCCGGCAGGAGGACGAGCAGCGCGATGACGACGCCGACCACCGAGTGCGGCAGCCCGGCGGAGGACACCGCCGACTCGATGGTCGGCGAGACGCCCTTGGCGAGGCCGACCACCGCCACCAGCCCGACGGCGAGCAGCAGCAGGCTGACGGCGGCGCCGCTGACGGTCGGCGGGGCGGCGTGGTCCTCCTCGTCCTCCTTGGCGAGGACCCGGCCCTCGGCGGTCACCGGCAGGAAATAGTCCCGGTGACGGACGGTGAGCGTGGCCACGAACAGCCCGTAGACGACGATCGACGCGGTGGCCGCGAACGTGAGCTGGGTGGTGGAGAACTGCGGGCCCGGGGAGCTCGTGGTGAAGGTCGGCAGCACGAGGCTCAGGGTGGCCAGGGTGGCGACGCAGCCGAGGGCCGCGCCGGTGCCCTCGGCGTTGAAGACGGCGGTGCGGTACTTGAGCGCGGCGACCAGGATCGACAGCCCCAGGATGCCGTTGCAAGTGATCATCACGGCGGCGAAGACGGTGTCCCGGGCCAGGGTGGCGGACTTGTCGCCGCCGTCGGCCATCAGCGTGACGATGAGCGCGACCTCGATGACCGTGACGGCCACCGCGAGGACGAGTGATCCGAGCGGCTCCCCGACCCAGTGCGCGATGACCTCGGCGTGGTGGACGGCGGACAGCACCGCACCGGCGAGGAAGCAGGCGACGACGCCCACCACCCAGCCGGGCAGGTCGCGGTGCCAGGTCAGGGCCAGGACGACGAAGGCCAGCACCGGAACGACGACGGTCCATTGCGCGGCGCCCGCGCGCAGCTTCGTGATCATTCCGCGAGGATCCCAGACGGAGCGTCACCGGGCCGGGTGCCCGCGCCGGTCCGGCGGGGAATGTGACCCGGTTCATCCCGAATTGCCCGGCTACCCGCCGTAGTCGTGGAGGTATTCCAGCACCCGGTCGACGTGCGCCCGGACCCGGTCCGGGACGCCGCCCGCGGCGGCCACGGTCTTGTCGCTGGTCCGGTAGGCCGCGGCGACGAGGGCGGGCAGGTCCCGGGTGAAGCCGTGGTGCTTTATCTGCTGATCCAGCCAGCACACGTAGTTGCCCATGGCGGCGATCGCGTCGCCGGGGTCCATGTAGTCCTTGGGGCCGGGGTGCGCGGCGGCCTTGCTCCACGCGTTGAACACCGAGGGCGTCCACATCGCGATGCCGTACTCGCCGGTCTCGGGGCGGGCGGCGTTCGGGTCGAAGCCGCTCTCGGCCTTGAGCATCGCGGCCAGCAGGGCCGGGGTGACCTCGGGTTCGGGGCAGCGCCGGGCGGCGTCCTCGATCATGCCGCGGTAGGCGGCCGGGACGTCGGACCCGGCCGGGATCGCGCCGGGCAGCGGCGGGGGCGCGGCGGGCGGCGCCGCGCCGCTCGGCTCGGGGCGGCCGGTCAGGGCGAGGACGACGAGGACGCAGGCGGTCAGCCCGGCGAGCGTCGCCCGGCGCAGCCGGCGGGCGCCGGTGCGGGCGGTGGCGGCGGCGACGAGCGCGGCGAGGTCGGCGCGGGCCCGGTCCTCGCGGTCGGCGGCCAGGCACGCGGTGACGGCGGCGCGCCAGCGCCCGGGCAGGGCCTCGTCCAGCCGCAGCGGCGCGGCGCCGCGCGCGTACGCCTGGGCGGCGAGCGAGCGGGCGCGGGCGGTGGCGCCGAGGAACGGGTGCAGGCCGCCGGTGAGCACCTGGTGGGCGAGGACGCCGAAGGCCCAGACGTCGGTGCTGGGGCGCAGGGCGACGCCGCGTGCGCCGGTGCGCTCGGACCACCACTCGGGCGGGACGTGGTCGGGCGAGCCGAGCGGCGGGGCGTAGGCGTGGGTGCCCTCCAGCTCGGCGGTGAGGCCGAAGTCGGCGAGCTTGGCGGTGCCGTCGGGCATGAGGAGGATGTTGGCCGGTTTCAGGTCCCCGTGGACCCACCCGGCGCGGTGCATGTGGGTGAGGCCGGCGCAGACCTGGGTGAGGATGCGGTCGGCGCCGGGGACGGGCCGGCCGGGGCTCGCGGCGGCGAGGACGTCCTGGAGGCTGCGGGCGGCGCGTTCCATGACGAGGGCGAGGGCGCCGTCGAGCGCGGGGTGGGCGGGGTCGTCGACGGTGGCCACGGCGAGGGTGCGGATCAGGTACGGGTGGTCGGCGCGGCTGCTGAAGCGCAGTTCGCTGTGCGCCACCTGGGCCATGGCGCCGCGCTGGCCGGGGCTGAGCCGGGCGGGGCCGAGGAGCTTGACGGCGGCCTGGGCGCCGTCGGGGCCGTGGGCGGCGTAGACGCTGCCCCAGGCGCCGGCGCCGAGGAGTTCGCCGATCCGGTAGCCGGCCACCGGGTAGCCGTCCGGCACGTCGATCGGCCGGTGCTCGGGCCGGGCGGGGCTCACGGCCGGGCGGCCGGGTGCCGGGGCGGGAGCAGGGCCAGGTGTTCCTCCCGGACGAGGTCGAACTTGAGGGCGAGGGCGGCGAGTTCCTCGCGCTTGCCGCCGCCGCGGTCGTCGTCGAAGGGCTCGCGCAGCCGCAGCTTCGTGAACACCAGGTAGTCGATGTGGTAGTTCACCGCCGAGCGGGTGAGCCCGTGGCAGGAGGGCAGGGCGCGCAGCCGCGTGACGACGTCGGTGGCGCCGGGCACGGTGGCGGCGGAGGGCGAGCGCAGGCGGGGTTCGCACAGCGCGAGCAGGACGAGGAAGTACTTGGCGGTGGGGTCGAGGGCGAACGGGCTGACGGTGCGTTCGCCGTCGGTGCCGTCCGACTCGCCCTCCAGGTAGGCGTGTTGCGGGGCGAAGACCTTGAAGGAGGCGGGTTCGCCGAGCGCGGGCAGCAGGACGCGGGAGAACTCGAACGGCACGGGTGCGCCGAGGCGGCCCGGCGCGACCTTGACGTGCTCGCCGGCGCCTTCGAGGTTCTCCACGACGTAGGTGGCGGTGGCGGAGAAGTTGGACAGCCGCCAGTAGTCCTCGGCCGCGGTGATCTCGCCGGCCCGGCGGGAGACGCCCTGGTCGGGCAGCGGGATGGGGACGGCCCGGCCGGGCTCGCCGCGTCCGAACACCGCCGTCTCGCCGGGGCCCATCCGCAGCAGTCCGGGCCGCCCGCCGGGCGCCACCGCCGTTGCCCGGTCGGGCAGTTGCACGATGACCGTGTCCACGCGCCACCTCCGTGGGTCGGGTCGATGGTATCCGTCCGATCAGGCCCCGCGGCACGCCGCCACCCGGACGAGTGAACCGGCACACGACCAGCACGTTTCATCGGTGCTTCATCACATCCGAAGGACACGTCGCCGCATCGCGGGCATGTCCGCACGCCGAACGTTCGGCCACGATATTGCTGCACGTAGTTGAACGGTCACCATGAGTGTGACGTAACACACACGAAACATGACCACGATCCGTGCAAGACTCATCTCGCTCCGTGAGATTCCCTTTGTTTTCAAGGAGGTTGAGATCATGCGCGCTCGGATCGCAGCTGTGCTGGCGACGGTGGCAGGGATAGCGGCGTTGACCGCAGGGCCTGCCACGGCTGCCACGGCCGCCACGGCGACGTCCGAGAACAACCCGGTGGCGTGTGCCGCCGTGCTCAACAGCCCGTGCGTCTGGCAGGAGGCGGACACCGCCGGCATCACCGGTGTCGCCCAGGTCTCCGCCGACCCGGGCCAGCTGACGCTCGTCCAGGTCGAGGTCAGGACGCAGAAGGCGTGGGGCAGCCCGTGGGAGACGGTCGCGAGCGCGACGACCGTCCGCTTCGGCTCCGCCAAGGCGGTCACCCCGCGCGTCGTCACCGCCGACCTGAAGATGGTCTGCGCCACGGCCGGCCCGCCGTCGTCGACCGGGCCCTACCGCCGCGTGCGCAGCCAGTGCGCGAAGGCCTCCAGCGCCGGGCCGGGGTCGCGGCGGCCGACGCCGACGCGGAAGCGGTCGGCCGGGGTCGGTGTCAGCTCCGAGCGGTACATGCTCGCGGGCAGCAGCAGGACGCCGGCCTGTTCGACCAGGCCGGTGCAGAACTCCTCGACGCCGTCCGCCCCGAGGTAGCGGGGGAAGGCGACGCAGCCGCCCTCGGGGGCGCGCCACTCGAAGAGGTCGGCGAACTCGGCGAAGAACGCGTCGAACCGCGGGAGGTTGGCGGCGATGAGGGCGCGGTTGCGGGCCAGGATCGGCTCGCGCGCCTTGATCGCGATCCGGGCCAGGACCTCGCTCGGCGCCGAGTTGCAGATCGTGGTGTAGTGCTTGGCCCGCTCCAGCCGGGAGAGCAGTTCCCGGTCCCGGCAGGCGATCCAGCCGATCCGCAGGCCCGGCAGGCCGAGCGACTTGGACGTGACGTTGAGCGAGAGGGCGCGCGCGGAGAGGTCGGCGGCCTGCGGCAGGATGCGGGCCGGGTCGCGCTCCAGGCCGCGGTAGACCTCGTCGGAGAACAGGCGGATGCCGCGCTCGTCGCAGAGTTCGGCCAGGCGGCGCAGGTCGGCCGCGTCGATCAGCGCACCGGTCGGGTTGTTGGGGAAGTTGACCGAGACGACCCGGGTGTTCGGGCGCAGCGCGGCCTCGACGGCGTCGACGTCGAGCGCCCAGTCCTGCCGCTCGTCGAGGGCGACGCCGGTGACCTCGCAGATCGAGAGCGGGACCGTCTCCGCGGACTGGTAGTTGGGCGTGATCACCACGGCGTGGTCGCCCGGTTCGAGGAGCACCTGCATGGCCAGGTTGAGGCCCTCCTGCGCGCCGCCGAAGCAGACGACGTCGTCGGCGTCGACCTCCTCGTACATGCCGGCGATCGCGCGGCGCAGCCCCGGGTCGCCGAAGGTCTCGGTGTAACCGAGGGCGAGGGTGTCCCAGGCCTTCCGGTCCTCGGGATCGGCGAGGGCGAGGAGTTCGGCCATCGTCATCGTCTCCGCGTCGGAGGCGGTGAGGTGGTGGCGGGCGGTGAACTCCCAGCGGGAGAAGTAGGTTTCGAGGCGGAAGTCGGGGAGCCTGGTCATCGTGCTCAGGCCTCGCTCTCGTGCTTGAGGTCGGTCAGCAGGGTGTAGACGGTCGAGCGGGACACCCGCAGCGCGGTGGCGACGGCGGGGACGGCGCGGCGCACGGCGAGCACGCCGGCGGCGTCGAGCTCGCGCAGGACGGCGAGGCGGTCCTCGCGGCCGAAGCGTTCGAGCGGGCGGCCGTGGGCGCGGACGTAACCGCCGATGACGTCGTTCATGCGCTCGGTCCAGTCCCGCTCGAAGAGGGGCTCGGGGCGCGGGGCGGTGGGGGCGGCGAAGCCGGCCAGCAGCGCGGCGGCCTGTTCGAGCGGGCCGCGGTCGAGGTTGACGCAGAGCACCGCCGAGGGCCGCCCGGCGTCGTCGGGCAGGACGGCACTGACGGAGGAGAGGCGGCGGCCGTCGGGCGGCAGCTTCTCGTAGGGGCCGTAGACGCCGTCGGCGGCCGGTTCGAGTTCGTCGAGCTCGCCGAGGAGGGACGGGTCGCCGGGGGCGCGGGCGGACATCGGGTTCCAGATGCCGAGCACGGTGTCGGTCGCGGCGTCGTGCAGGACCACCTCGGCGTAGGGCCCGAGGAGCAGGGCCACCGCGCGGCAGACCGGTGACCAGGTCCGCAGGCGCGGGTCGGGGGATTCGGCGGGCATGTTTGGACTGTACGTCCAGTCTGGACGTTTCGTCCAGCGCAGGCGAAAGCGCAGGCGAAAGCGCAGGCGAAAGCGCAGGCGAAAGCGCAGGCCCCGCCTCCCTCCGGGTGGCGGGGCCTCTCGTGCTCGTGGATCAGCTGCAGGTGATCAGCAGTGCGAAGACCGCCGTGCAGCTACGGGTGTCCCGGGCGGTGGCGGGCGACGGGTCGGCCGGCGTCCCGGAGGTGCGGGAGGCCGTGACGGCGAAGTTCTGGACGCCGCTGAACAGTCCGAGCCCGACCGAGAAGTGCCGCGTGGTGGTCGCGCCCTTGGCCAGCGGGGCGGCGAGCGTGCAGGTGAGCTGGCCGTTCGCGACCGCGCAGTCGCTGGAGGTCGCGGGCAGACCGGGCGGCAGGGCGGCGCCGACGGTGGCGGCGGTGACCGGGTCGGGACCCTGGCCGGTGAGCGTGATCGTGTAGTCGACCCGGCCGCCGGCCAGGCCGGTCACCGGCGTGGCGGCGAGCGCGACACCCAGGTGAGCGCTGGCGGCGGCGTAGGTGAAGCGGTCGGCGGCCACCGCCGCGCTGGTGCCGCCGGGCGTGGTGACCTGGACGTCCACCGGGCCGGTGGCCGTGGTGGCCGGGGCCGTTGCGGTGCAGCCGGTCTTGGTGCAGCTGAAGGCGGAGGCGTTGCCGGCCGCGCCGAAGCTCACCGCCGTCGCGCCGGCCAGGTCGGTGCCGGTGATCGTGACCGTGGTGCCGCCGACCTGCGAGCCGGTGGCCGGGCTGATCCCGGTGACGACGGGCACGGGCAGCGGGAAGTTCAGCACGCTGACGGCGTTGGCGGTGAAGTCGGCGAGGTAGCCGCGCCGCCCGTCGGCGCTGACGGCGAGGCTGTAGGGCGCCGTGCCGACCGGGACGGTCGCGGTGACGGTGCGGCTCGCGGTGTCCACCGCACTGACCGTGTTGTCGGTGTAGTTGGAGACGTACGCCGTGGCACCGTCCGGGGAGAGGGCGACGGCGTACGGGTTGGTGCCCACGGTGACCGCGGAGACCACGGCGTTGGTGGTGGTGTCGATCACGCTGACCGTCTTGTCGTCACCGTTGGCGGCCCACAGTCTGCTGCCGTCCGGGCTCAGGGCCAGGCCGAAGGCGCCGTGGCCGACCGGGACCGTGGCGCTCACCGTGTTGCTCGCGGTGTCGATCACGTTCACCGCCTGCCCGCTCGACGCGGCGACGTAGACCTTCTTGCCGTCCCGGGAGACGGCGACCCCGTGCGGCTCGGCGCCCACCGGCACGGTCGCGGTGACCGCCTTCGCCGCCGTGTCCAGCACGCTCACGGTGTTGGCCCCGGCGTTGGCGACGTACGCCCGCGAGCCGTCCGCCGACAGGGCGAGGCCCCACGGCTGGGTGCCGACCGGGACGGTCGCGGAGACGGTGTTGGTGGCCGTGTCGACGATGCTGACGGTGTTGTCCAGGTGGTGCGTCAGGTAGGCGCGGCCTCCGTCCGGCGAGAGCGCGACCGCGTAGGACCCGGTGCCGTCGGTGAAGCTGCCCGCCACCGTGCCGCCCGCGGTGTCGAGCACGCTCACCGTGCCGCTGCTCTGGCTGGTCACGTACGCCCGGGCGCCGTCCGGGGTGAGCGCGACCCCGGCCGGGTAGGGCGCCACCGGCACGGTGGCCGTGACGACGGGCGCGGGCGCGGCGGCCTGCGCCGCGCCCGGCTGGGACAGCCCCGCGACCCTGGGCCCGGCGAAAGCGGGCCCCCGCGGGCACGGCACTGGCGCGGGCTCCCGGGTGTGTGCGTCGCCGTCGGGCCGGGGGGGGGGCGGCCGGCCCCGGGCGCGGGTGTTACCGAGGCCCGCGGGTGGCCCGTCTTCCGCGGCCAAGGCCCGGCCAGGTACGGCGCGCTGCACGACGTGTGTTCACGGATTCTCTCCAGGAATGTCGGGTGATGGGGGTGACGCCGCAGGCGCCGATCCGCTCCGCGTCCGGAGCCGCACGAAGCGTAGAAGCCGTTCCGATCACCCGTCAGGAAGTGACCGCTAATGTCGCCAACTGTTCAGATTCGACCGAAAGTTCGGTGCGAGGACGGTAAGAGGCGGCCCAAAACGGGGGCGTCGGGGGGCGCCCGCGCGTAGGGTCCCCCGGCCGCCGGCCCGGATCGGCGCCGGACGGACTCCGGACGGACTCCGGACGGGCTCCGGGCCGGGCTCCGGACCGCGCGTGCAAGAAATTGGAGTTCTGGAGTCGTATTCGCTAGCGTTCCGAACGTGAGGCTGACCAAGAGCACCGACATCGCCCTCCGCATCGCCATGCGGCTGGCCGTCCTCGACGAGGCGGCGAACCCGACCACCCGCGAGGTGGCCGAGGCGGTCGGCGTGCCGTACACCCACGCGGCCAAGGTGGTCAGCCGGCTGCAGCACCTCGGCGTGGTCGAGGCGCGGCGCGGCCGGGGCGGGGGGCTGGTGCTCACCTTCGCCGGGCGGACCGGATCGCTCGGCCTGCTGCTCCGCGAACTGGAGGGGGTCGGCGACGTCGTCGGCTGCGAGGACGACCCGCCCTGCCCGCTGCGGGCCGCGTGCCGGCTGCGCGGGGCGCTGCGCACCGCGCAGGAGGCCTTCTTCGCGGCGCTCGACCCGCTCTGCATCGACGACCTGGTGGCCTCCCCCACCGGACCGGTGCTGCTGAGCCTCTCCGCCAGACCCGCCGACTGACCGACCCGCCCGCCGATCGCCGCCCCCTCGGGGCGCACTCCGGCGCGCCATTTAATATGCATCTCAGATACCAATTTGGAGCGAGCCTGATGCTGTCCGCCAAGAACGCCGAGGTCGTCGAGGCCACCCTGCCCGTCGTGGGCGCCGCCATCGGCGACATCACCCCGCGGTTCTACGACCGGCTGTTCGCCGCGCACCCCGAGCTGCTGCGCGACGTGTTCAACCGGGGCAACCAGGCCAACGGCACCCAGCGCCAGGCCCTCGCCGGGTCGATAGCCGCCTTCGCCGGCGCCCTGATCGCGCACCCCGACCAGCGGCCGGACGCCATGCTGGCCCGCATCGCGCACAAGCACGTGTCGATCGGCATCTCCAGCGACCAGTACAAGGTCGTCCGCGAGCACCTGTTCGCCGCCATCGTCGACGTGCTCGGCGAGGCCGTCACCCCCGAGGTGGCCGCCGCCTGGGACGAGGTCTACTGGCTGATGGCCAACGCCCTCATCGCCATCGAGGACCGGCTGCGCGCCGAGGCCGCCGGCCCCGACGGCGACCCGGCCGACCTCTGGCGCCCGTACACCGTCGTCGCCCGCCATCAGGAGACCGAGGACGTCACCAGCTACCTCGTCCGGCCCGCCGACGGCGGGCCCGTGCCCACCGGCCGACCCGGCCAGTACGTCTCCGTGCGCACCGAACTGCCCGACGGCGCCCACCAGATCCGCCAGTACAGCCTCTCCGGCACCGCCGCCGGCGCCCTGCGCTTCAGCGTCAAGCGCGAGGCCGGCGGCGAGGTCTCCGGCCACCTGCACGATCACCTGCGGGCCGGCGGCACCGTGGAACTCGCACCCCCGATGGGCGACATCGCCCTCGCCGACGGCGACGGCCCGGTGCTGCTGGTCTCCGCCGGGATCGGCAACACCCCGATGATCGCGATGCTCGCCCACCTCGCCGACGCCGGCTCCACCCGCGCCGTCGTCTCGGTGCACGGCGACCGCGACCAGCTCGCCCACGCCTTCCGCGCCGACCTCGCCCGGCTCACCGCCGAACTGCCGGACGCCACCGCCCACGTCTTCTACGAGCGCCCGCTCGGCGAGTGGCCCGCCGACCGCACCGGTCTGGTGGACCTGACCACCGTCGACGTCCCGGCCGGCGCCACCGCCTACCTGTGCGGCCCGCTGCCCTTCCTCCGCGCGGTGCGCGGCCAGCTGCTCGCCGCCGGCGTCCCGGCCGCCGACATCCACTACGAGGTCTTCGGCCCGGACCTCTGGCTCGGCGCCTGAGCCCGCCGACTGACTCCACGCTCACCACCGCCCGTCTCGACGCCGTCGACAGCGTCGTGACGGGCTGTGCGCTCGCGATCGCCGAGACCGGGACGATCGTGCTGGACGCCGTCGACAGCGTCGTGACGGGCCGCTCACCCTCGTCCCGGACCACCACGTGTGCGTGGTGCGCGCGCCGGAGCAGGTCGTGGCCTCCGTCCCGCTCGCGCCGGCCCGGCTCGGCCCGGCGAGCCGCAGGCCGCAGACCTGGATCTCCGGGCCGTCCGCGACCAGCGACATCGAGCCCGACCGGGTCGAGGGCGTGCACGGGCCGCGCGGGCTCGACGTCCTCCTGGTCACGGGCGCTACGCCGGCCTGAGCTCCAGCGTGCAGCACTTCGCCCCGCCGCCGCCCTTGAGCAGCTCCGAGACGTCGACCGGGATCGGCTCGTAGCCCTCGTCCGCGAGCCGCCCGGCCAGGTTCTTCGCCGCCTCCGGCAGGAGCACCCGGCGCCCGTCCGAGACGGCGTTCAGGCCGAAGACCTCGGCGTCGGCGCGGTCGGCCAGGATCGCGTCGGGGTACAGGGCGCGCAGCACCGCCCGGCTGTCGGCGTCGAACGCCTCCGGGTAGTACATGACCTGGTCGTCGTCCAGGACGGCCAGCGCGGTGTCCAGGTGGTAGAAGCGCGGGTCGACGAGGGTGAGGGTGGTCACCGGCACGCCGAACACCTCGCCCGCCTCGGCGTGCGCGGCGCGCGAGGTGCGGAAGCCGGTGCCGGCCAGCACCCGGCGCCCGGCCACCAGGTGGTCGCCCTCGCCCTCGTTGACGTGCCCGGCGCGGCGCACCTCGTGGTAGCCGCGGTCGCGGAACCAGTCCTGGTAGGCGGAGGACTCGGGGGCGCGCTCGGGGTAGCGGAAGGTGGCGACCAGCGCGCGGCCGTCCAGGACGGTCGCGCCGTTGGCGGCGTACACCATGTCGGGCAGGCCGGGCACCGGCTCGATCAGCTCGACGGTGTGGCCGAGGCGGCGGTAGAGCCAGTAGAGGCGCTCCCACTGGCGGATGGCGAGCGCGGTGTCGGTGGGCTGGGCCGGGTCCATCCAGGGGTTGATCGCGTAGTCCACGGTGAAGTACGTCGGCCGGCACATCAGGTAGTGCCGCGGCCGGGCGGTGCGCTCCGGGGTCAGACGTGGCATGTCTCTACCGTCCTTGAACAGCAAGGGTGTTCGGGTCCTGTTGCGGCTGCCCAGGCAGCGCCGTCCGCACACCCGCGCAGCCCTCCCCGCCGGGCGCACTCCCCCGCGCAACCGGCGCGAGCCCCGGCGCACACGCACCGTCCCGGGCCTGGCCGGGCATCCCCGGTCGGGCCGGGTCGGGTCGGGTCGGGTCACCAGCGGACCGCCGCGAAGTCGACCGGGGCCGGGCGCAGCGTCCGGCAGCGCTCGGCGAGGGCACGCAGCCGGCGGGCCGCCTCCTCGGTCGGCATCCGGCGCCGCTCGCCGTGGCCGGGCAGCAGCCACTCGAAGCGCAGCGCGTCCACCGTGCGGTCGAGCGACGCGGAGAGCTCCAGGACCGAGTGCCAGACGATCGTCTCGAACACCGCGATGTCCTCGTCGGTGCGGGACCAGTGCAGGGTGTCGCCGGTGAAGAGGTGGCGTTCGTCGGCGAGGTAGAGCACGCTGCCGCGGGTGTGGCCGGGGAAGGGGTGCGCGACGACGCCCGGGACGACCTCGACCGGGTCGGTGCCGCGCAGCACGCGGTCGGCGGTCGGGGCGGCGTCCAGGTCGCCCTCGTGGATCCAGAGCCGGGCGCCGAGGCGGTCGGCCCAGGCGCGGCCGTGCTCGGCGTGGTCACGGTGCGTCAGGAGGACGTCGGTGACCGGGCCGAGAGCCGCGTAGCGGGCGGCGAGGGACTCGGCGAAGCGGGGCGTGTCGACCATGATCCAGCCGTCCGGGCGGCGCAGGAGGTAGGAGTTGGCGCCGGCGGTGCGCGGGGAGTTGTGGCCGAGCAGCAGCAGCCCGTCGTCGAGGGCCAGCGGGAACGGGTCGGTGCCCGGTTCGAGCCGGCCGCCGGCGGGGCGGATCGAGCGGGTGGGGCAGGCGTGGGCGGCGGAGTACAGCTGCCGGCGTTCGGCGTCGTCCCGCGGCTGGCGCGCCAGTTCGGAGCGGCCGTCGCGCTCGCGGATCAGGCCGGGTGCGAGCTGGCGGGCGGCGTCGCAGTTGAAGCAGCGGTCGTCGACGGTCCAGTCTCCGGGCACGCCGGAGGGAGGGGTCGTGGTCATGGAGGGCTCCCGGGGGGGGTGACGGCGGCCGAGCGGCCGCGCACCTCCACCCTCGTCCGCGCGGGCCGGAAACCGGAAGGGGGCGGGCGTCTTGTGCTTCACGAACGCGCCTGATCACCACGGGGTTTACCAACGTGGCCGATGTCACGTCGGCATAAGGGTCACCTACGGTGGCGTAGGTCACTTGATTAGGTGAACTATCTTCTTCATGCCGAATCTCCAGGAGACCCTTGACATCAGTTCGTATGCCGCCCTCGGCGACAGCTTCACCGAGGGCCTGAACGACCCCGGGCTCGACGGCGCCTTCTTCGGCTGGGCCGACCGCCTGGCCGGGATGCTCGCGGTGAGCAAGCCGAAGGGCGAGTTCCGCTACGCCAACCTCGCGGTCCGCGGGCGGCTGCTGGACCAGATCGCCGCCGAGCAGGTGCCCGAGGTCCGCCGCCTCCAGCCCGACCTCGTCACCTTCTGCGCCGGCGGCAACGACATCCTGCGCCCCGGCAGCGACCCGGACGAGGTGGCCGAGCGCTTCGAGCGGGCCGTCACCCAACTCGCGGACTCCGCGGGCACGGTGCTCATCTGCACCGGCTTCGACACCAAGGACGTCCCGCTGCTCAAGCACCTGCGCGGCAAGATCGCCACCTACAACGGGCACATGCGCGCCGTCGCCGACCGGCACGGCTGCAAGGTCGCCGACCTCTGGTCGCTGCGCTCGGTGCACGACCGCCGCGCCTGGAGCGAGGACCGGCTGCACCTGTCCCCCGAGGGCCACCAGCGGGTCGCCCTGCTGGCCGCCAACTCGCTCGGCCTGCGCACCGACGAGGACCCGCAGGCGCCGTGGCCGACCGCTCCGCACCTGTCCGCCGCCGACCAGCGGCGCGAGAACATCCAGTGGGCCCGCGAGTTCCTGATCCCGTGGGTCGGGCGGCGCCTGCGCGGCGAGTCCTCGGGCGACCACGTCGAGCCCAAGCGCCCGGACCTGATGCCGCTCTGACGACAGGTCACCTGCCGGGTGCCGCGACCTCCCGGGGCCGCAGCACCCGGTGCGCGGCGTACGCCGACGCGGCACCGACCAGGTACCAGAACAGGTCGGGCGGGTTGAACGTGGAGCCGAGGACCAGCCGGGCGAGCGTGCTGCGCCGCCCGAGGTCGTCCGGCACGCCGGTGATCTGGAACAGCTCCACCGCCCAGCTCAGCGCCGCCGCCACGACGGCCGCCCGGGCCGGGCGCACCCGGGGCGCCACGAGCACCACCAGGGCGTACACCAGCACGGTGTAGAGCGCGTCCCCCGCACACTTGGCGAACTCCCCGGCGGCGACGGACCGGACACCCAGCCCTGCCGCCACCGTCAGTCCCGCCGCCACCACTGCCGCCGCCCGCACCCGCAGGCTCCCCCGTCGATCGCTCACGCGACCGATGCTACGTGCTGGAACCACCGCTTCCGTTCGAACGTCACTCCACTCGCAGGCCGTTCGCGCACGTCGCCGGGCGGGGGAGCGACGAAGGGCGGGCGGGAAGCGGTGACACAGGTGACCGATGCGGTGCACGAGGCCACGGCAGACACGGACGGGAAGCCCCAACGGCGCTTCGCCGTCCCCGGGTTCGCCCGGCACCACGACACCCGCGCCCGCGAGCGCGGCAAGGCGCTGCGCGGGCGGGTGCCGCGCGAGGAGCACGCGCTGTTCGCCCCCGCGGCCGACCGGCCGACCGCCGTCGAGGCCCTGGAAGCCTCCAACGCCGGCCGGCTGCCCCGCCTCGTCCCGATCCGGGTCGGCCGGATGGCCGCCACCCCGTTCGCCTTCCTGCGCGGCTCCGCCGGACTGATGGCCGCCGACCTCGCGGGCACGCCCGTCACCGGCGTCCGCGCCCAGCTGTGCGGCGACGCGCACGCCGCCAACTTCGGCCTCTACGGCGACGCCCGCGGCCAACTCGTCATGGACATCAACGACTTCGACGAGACCGTGCCCGGCCCCTGGGAGTGGGACCTCAAGCGCCTCGCCACCAGCCTGGTGCTGGCCGGACGCGAGACCGGGGCGAGCGAGACCACCGCCCGCCAGGCCGCCGCCCACGTGGCCGGGGCCTACCGCCGCACGGTGCGCACGCTCGCCAAGCTGCCCGCCCTCGACGCCTGGAACGCCGTGGCCGACGAGCAGTTGGTCTCCTTCGCCGAGGCGCACGACCTCGCCGACGTGCTGCGCAAGGTCGGTGCCAAGGCGCTGGGCAACACCAGCGCCCGGTTCGCCGCCAAGAGCACCGTCCGCGAGGCGGACGGCGCCTGGCGCTTCACCGCCGCTCCCCCGGTGCTCACCGAGCTGCCGTGCGAGCTCGCCGCGGCGGTCGCCGAATCGCTCGGCCCGTACGTCGACACCGTGCCCGCCGAGGTGCGCACGCTGCTCGCCCGCCACCGGGTCCAGGACGTCGCGTTCCGGGTGGTCGGCACCGGCAGCGTCGGCACCCGCTCGTACGTCGTGCTGCTCACCGACCACCGGGACCAGCCGCTCGTGCTCCAGGTCAAGGAGGCCCGCCCGTCGGTACTCCTGCCCCACCTGGCCCGCGCGGGCTTCGCCGTCACGGACCCGGAGCCGCACGAGGGCCGCCGGGTGGTGCTCGGCCAGAAGCACATGCAGGTGGTCAGCGACACCCTGCTCGGCTGGACCACGGTGAACGGACGGCCCTACCAGGTACGGCAGTTCCGCAACCGCAAGGGCAGCGTCGACCCGGCCGCGCTGCTGCCCGGCCAGCTCGACGACTACGCCCGGATCACCGGCGCGCTGCTCGCCCGGGCCCACGCGCACACCGCCGACCCGGGCGTCCTCGCCGGCTACTGCGGCAAGAGCGAGGCGCTGGACGAGGCGGTCGCCGCCTTCGCGGTCGCCTACGCGGACCGCACGGAGGCCGACCACGCGGACCTGGTCGCGGCGGTGCGCAGCGGGCGGCTGCCGTCGGAGCCGGGGGTCTGAGCGCTTCGATCCGGGGTCGCCGTGGGTGACCGGGACCGCGCCGGGACGAGGGCCTCAGGTGCCCGGGACCGGGGGCGGTCCACCGTGGGGGCATGCCACGTACGCGAACGACGGCCGCCCCGGGCGACTTCCCGGCGGCACGCACGACCCCGCTCGCGAGCTCACCCGGGCGGTCGCCCCCTGGGGGCGGCCCGGGAGCGGGCGGGTTAGGACTGGACCGGACACGCGTTCGGCCGATGCCCGCCCCGGGCACCCTCACCCCCAGGACTCCGCCATGAACGACCACTCCACCCAGTCCCCCGCGGTGGGCGCCACCGTGCACCTCATCGGGCCCGGCGGCACGGCGGGCCCGGCCCTCGCCCACGGCATCCTCGCCGGTCCGCGCAGCGTGCTCGTGCCCGATCCGCCGAGGACCGTCGGCGACCCCTGGCAGCGCTACCTCGTGCGGCTCGGCCCGGCCCCCGACCCCGGCGACGGCGCCGAGGCGCTCCGGGTGGCCGGGGTCAGCCTGGCCGCGGTCGCCGTGGACGGCGTCCGGGCCGCGGTCGCCGTCCTCTCGCTCGCCTCGCCGTCCGCCCAGGCCCCGGCGGCCGCGAGCACCACGGCGGACGGGCTCGTCGACAGCGTCCGGCGCCACGGCGGCGACCTGTGGGCCGTGTTCGCCGAGCTCGGCTACCCGGTCACCCGTCCGCCGTCGGCGCCCGCCCCCGGGTCCGGGGACGACTGGTGGACCGGCTTCGCCGCGAGCGACGTCTCGGTCTTCGCCGCCGGGATCTGCTGCATCAGCGTCAACTGCCCGCCCAGGTGCTGACCGGCACCGGCGGCTGAGGGAAGGAGCCCGACCGGATGGATCCCGAACAGGTCCCGGCCGGAACCCGCCGGTGGATCCGGTCCGCCCGGGTGCAGGACGCCGCCCTCGCCCTCGCGGTCATCGTCCCCGAGGCCTTCTTCTTCGGTGACCCGATCGCCCCCGGCACGAGCTGGCCCGCACGGCTCGTGCTCGCCGCCTTCGCCCTGCCGGAGGCCGTCGCCCTGCTGTTCCGGCGGCGGTGGCCGACGGCGGTGTACCTCGTCGTCTGGGCGCTCGCGGCCGGCGCGAGCGTGCTCACCATCCTCACCGACTTCCACTTCACGCCGTACTTCGGCATTCTCGTCGCGCTGTACACCGTCGCCCGGCTGTGCCGCCGCCCGGCCGCCCTCACCGCCCTCGCCCTCACGGCCGTGCCGATCGGCCTCGACACCGCGGACATCCTGACCAGCCTCGGCACACCCGGCTACCGGACGGCCGCGCTCGTCACCGCCCTCGCGTTCTACCTGCCGCTCACCATCGCCGCCTGGGGCGTCGGCCGGTGGAGCCGGGCCACCGCCGCCGCGGCCGAGCACGACCGCCTCGCGCTCGCCCGCGCCCGCCTGGCCGTCACCCACGAACGCGTCCGGATCGCGCGCGAGCTGCACGACATCGTCGCCAACGCGGTGGCCGTCATCGTCATGCAGGCCGAGACCGCCCGCGCCACGGCCGCCGCCGACCCGCCCCGCGCCGAGGAGACCCTCACCCGGATCGAGGACCTCGGCCGCGGCGCCATGGCCGAACTCCGCCGCCTGCTGCGCCTCCTGCGCACCGCCGACGCGCCCGTCGAGGACGGCGTCCGGCGCAGGGGACTCGCGGACCTCGCCCCGCTGCTGGAGGACGTCCGCCGGGCCGGGGTGCTGATCGACCTGGAGGTGCAGGGGACGCCGGCGCACCTCGACGAGAGCGTCGACCTGACCGCCTACCGGCTCGTGCAGGAGGCCGTCACCAACATCACCAAGCACGCGGGGCCGGGCAGTCACGCCGCGGTCCGGATCACCTGGACCGACGTGCTGCACCTGGACGTGGTCGACGACGGGGCCGGCCACTGCACCGCCACCCGGCGCGAGCTGTCCACCGGCCACGGGCTGATCGGACTCGCCGAACGCATCGCCCTGTTCGGCGGCGAGCTCTCCGCGACGCCGTACCGGTCGGGCTTCCGGGTCACCGCGACCCTGCCGCTCACCCCGGCGTCGGTCGCGCCGGAGCCGGCGGGGTAGGGCGCCGGCTTGGGAGAGAGCCGGAGGGCGCCGCCGTCAGACCGTTCAGGCCACTCGGACCACTCAAACCGCCAGGCCGCTCAGACCGCTCAGACCGCCAGGAACGGCGCCACGGCGGCGACGTACTCGGCCGGGCGGGCGGCGTGCACCAGGTGGCCGGCGTCGATGGTGACCGTGCGGCAGTCCGGGATGAGGGCGGCCAGGTCGGCGATCCGCTCCTGCGAGACGTGGCTCGTCGGACCGCCCGCCACCACGAGGGTCGGCGCGGTGATCCGCCGCAGGCCCTCGCGCCAGGCCGGGTCGGGGGTGTCCACCTGGGCCTTGAGCGGGCGGACGACCGCCCAGTCGAAGTCCACCGGCTCCTGCGGCGCGTCCGGCACGGCGCTCGCCGGGCGCGGGAACGGCGGCGGGATCTCCTCCAGCACCAGGCGGCCGATCCGCTCCGGACGCGCCTGGGCGAGCAGGTAGGCGACCGCGCCGCCCATCGAGTGGCCGACCAGGTCGACCCGGTCGAGCCCGAGCGCGTCGAGCACGGCGAGGACGTCGTCGCGCATGGCCTCCAGGCTGTAGACGGCGGCGCGTCCGCTGTCGCCGTGCCCGCGCAGGTCGAGCGCGTACGCGCGGTGCCCCGGCGCGAGCGCGGGCAGGACGCCGTCCCAGTCCGAGGCCCGCTCGCCGAGAGCGTGCAGCAGCACCAGCGGCGGCCCGTCGGGCGGGCCGCTCTCACGGCAGGCGATCGCCACGTCGGGCAGGTCCACGATCCGAACGTCCGTCATGCCGATCACCGTACGTCGGGGCGGAGCGTCAGCCGACGGATGTTCGCCCAGGGCTCAGGGCGGGCCGCTGCTCACCGGGCCGGCGCTTCCCCACGGCTCACGGCCCCGGCCCCGACCTCTACCGACACCCCGCCCGCGCCCGCCGCCTCGCGGGCCGTCGCGCGGCCCGCCAGCACCGAGGCCAGCACCGCCAGCCCGGCGAGGGCCGCGCACACCAGGCTCGCGTACAGGTACGCCGAACGGTGGCCGCCGCCCGCGTCCGTGGCCCGCAGGTAGACGCCGGACAGTGCCGAGACGCCGACGGCCGCCGCGATCCGCTGGGCCATCTGCAGGATCGCACCGCTCACCCCGGCCGCCTCGGCGGGGGCGTGGCGCAGCACGTACGACTGGTTGGTGGCGCCCATCAGCCCGACCGAGGCCCCGCCGAGGAACTGGAGCAGCGCGAGCAGCCACGGCAGGACGGCGGCGGGGGCCCAGTGCGCGACCAGGCCGCTGAGCAGCATCGCGAGCGCGGAGCCGGTCATGCCCGCGGTGACGGTCCGCCGGCCGAAGCGCTGCACGACCCGCCACGCGAGTGCGGAGGCGACCCCCATCGCGACCGCCGACGGCAGCGCCACCAGGGCCGCGCCCATCGGGGAGAGCCCGAGGCCGTCCTGGAGGAACATCGTGAGCACGAGGCCGGCCGCGAGCGAGGAGCCGAACTGGGCCATCGCCGTGGCCGTCCCGAGCGCGTACGGCGCGGAGCGGGTGAGCGCGGGGTGGATCAGCGGGTGGCCGCCGGAGCGGGCGTAGCGGCGCTGCCACCACACGAGCGTGCCGAGCAGGAGCCCGGCGACGGCGGCGAACGCGAGCCACCCCGTCCAGGCGGGCGGCTGGACGAACGGCAGCATCAGCGCGAGCGTGAGCGCACCGACGAGCAGGAGGCCGACGAGGTCGAGGTTCGCGTTGCGGGCGCTCGGCCGCGGCCGGGGCAGGTGGCGCGCCGCGAGCAGGACGGTGGCGAGGCCGAACGGCACGTTGAGCAGGAAGGTCAGCCGCCAGCCGTGCTCGGGGCCGACGGCCGCCAGCACCGCGCCGCCGACCGGCGGTCCGAGCGCGAAGGCGAGCCCGCCGGTGACGGCGTACATGCCGAGGGCGCGGGCGCGCAGCTGGCCCTCGAAGACGTCCTGGAGGGTGCCGATCATCTGGGAGTTGACGAGTCCGGCACCCGCGCCCTGCACCAGCCGGGCGGCGATCAGCACACCGGGGTCGGCGGCCGTCGCGGAGACCACGCTGACCAGGGTGAACAGGGCGAGGCCGGTCACGAAGAACCACTTGCGGCCGAGGACGTCGCCGAGCCGCCCGCCGGGGATGAGGGCGAGACCGAAGGCCAGCGAGTACCCGGCGACGATCCACTGCAGGTGGGCGGGCTGGGCGTGCAGGCTCTCGCGCAGCGCGGGGATGGAGGTGTTGAGGACGGACTGGTCGATCAGGGTGGTGAACCCGCCCGCGACGCA
The DNA here is from genome assembly GCF_042887525.1 of Kitasatospora sp. NPDC057936. NCBI lineage: Bacteria > Bacillati > Actinomycetota > Actinomycetes > Kitasatosporales > Streptomycetaceae > Kitasatospora > Kitasatospora sp. NPDC057936. The sequence continues at coordinate 34,437 of NZ_JBHVPD010000071.1, read as the reverse complement.
GACCAGCAGGACGCGGCGCCCGGCGGCGTCGAAGCGCTCGCGGGGCGCCTTCGCTATCGCGGGGTTCGCGCCGTTCACGCTTCCACCACCACGAGCGCGTACCGGGCCTCGCCGGGCCCGAGGCTGCGGAAGCGGCTGGAGGAGGTGGTGTAGCGCAGACAGTCGCCGGCGCCGAGCCGGTGCGGCTCGCCGTCGACGGTCAGCTCCAACTCCCCCTCCAGCACCCACAGGTGGTGCTCCATGCCGGGCACGCACGGGCGGTCGTAGACGATGTCGGCCCCCGCCGGGAGCCGGCCCTCGATGATCTCGGCGCGCAGCGAGTTGTGCGGCGGGGAGACGGACCGGCGGACGAAGCCGCTCGTGCCGTCCCGCCAGACCCGCTGCTCCCCGGCCCGCACCAGACGCGCGGGCGCGGACTCGACCTCGGCGAGCAGCCGGGACATGGTCCGCCCGTAGACGGCGCACAGCCGCCCGAGCAGCGCGGCCGTCGGGCTGACCTCGGCCCGCTCGACGCGCGACAGCGTGGACCGGCTGACGTCCGCCCGCCGTGCCAACTCCTCCAGCGTCCAGCCGCGTTCGACCCGCAGCTCGGCGAGCCTGGTGGCGAGCCGCTCGTCGGCGGCCGTCTCGATTCCCATATTCGCGATGCTATCCCGGATCCGGGACGCGGTTCCCGGTCGCGCGGGCCCTTGTCCGAAGAACGGCCGGCCGGGAGGTGTCGGGGGCCGCCGCGACCCGGCCCCGGCGTGTGCGGATCTCGTGCGACCCCTCGGCCCGGCAGGGCGGCTGATCATATGATGTCGGCCGGATCGGGGCTGGTCAGAGGCCCGAACGGCGAGGGGGAATCATGTTCGGCATCATCAGACCGTGCAAGCACCGGCTGTCCGAGCGGCTCCAGAGCTCGTGGATGGCGCACCTGTGCGGGCTGTGCCTCGCGCTGCGCGACGACCACGGGCAGCTCGCCCGCACCGCCACCAACTACGACGGCCTGATCATCTCGGTGCTGGTCGAGGCGCAGAGCGCCCGCGACGACTCCTCCTGGCGCCGTACCGCCGGGCCGTGCCCGCTGCGCGGCATGCGCACCGCCTCCGTCGCCAAGGGCGAGGGCGCCCGGCTCGCGGCCGCCGTCTCGCTCGCGCTCGCCTCGGTCAAGATCCGCGACCACGTCGAGGACCGCGACGGCGTCTTCGCCCGCCGGCCGGTCGCGGCGGGGGCGCGGGCCGTCACCCGGCGCTGGGACCGGCAGAGCGCGGGCAGCGCCTCGGCGGTCGGCTTCGACACCGCCGTCCTGCTCGACGCCGCCTCCCGGCAGGGCGAGTTGGAGCGCGCGCTGCGCCCGGGCGGGTCCGTCCTGCTGGTCACCGAGCCGACCGAGAGCGCGACGTCGGCCGCTTTCGCACACACCGCCGTCCTCGCCGGGCGCCCCGGCAACGCGGCCCCGCTCGCCGAGGCCGGACGGCTCTTCGGCCGGCTCGCCCACCTCCTCGACGCCGCCGAGGACCAGGACGCCGACGCGGCGAGCGGCGCCTGGAACCCGCTGACGGCCACCGGCACCGACCGCGCCGAGGCCGAACGGCTGTGCCGCGACGCCGTCCACGGCATCCGACTGGCGCTGCGCGAGGTCGAACTGACGGACCGGGCGCTGGTGCACGTCCTGCTCGCGCACGAGACGGAGACCGCCGTCGACCGGGTCTTCGGCTCCGCCCGTCACACCGCCGCGTGCCGCACCCGGACGCCCGGCAGCGGCGGAGACGGGGGCCACCCGTCCGCCGAGCACCCGTCCGCCGAGCACCCCCAGGACGCCCCGCCGCGCCGGGAGTCCGAGAAGGCGCCCGCCCCGCCGTGGATCCCGCAGGGCCCCGGCTTCACCCCGGTCGGCCCCAAGCCGCCGCAGCCGCGCAACCTGCTGGCCGGCTGCGCGGTGTGGGCGCTCATGGCCTGCACGTGCCAGCTGATGTGCTGCGAGCACAACGACCCGTTCAGCCGCGAGCCGCGCAAGGGCTTCTGCGAGCGGCACGACTGCTGCGACAACTGCGACTGCAGCGGCTGCGACGGGTGCGGTGACTGCTGCCAGTGCTGCCAGTGCTGCGGCGACGGCTGCGACTGCGGCTGTGACGGGTGCGACTGCGGCTGCAACTGACGGTCATCCGTCCCGCCGCACCGCCGCCTCCCGGTCCGCCGCGAGCGAGTTCTCCAGTCCCGTCAGCAACTGCCGGAACCGGTCCGCGTCCTGTTCGGTCATCCGCCCCTCGGGCAGCCGCCCGGCGTCCCCCGGCCGCTCGGCCGTGCTCTCGTCCATGCGGCAGACGCTAGGGGCGGGTGATCAACACGCGATAAACGCACCTGCCGACGATGGGCGCGCCCTCCTCGCCGAATCCTCTCGGAAATTTATTAGGAAAGTTTACTTACCTTATGGACCGGGGCGCGCCCGGGCCCCTAGTCTGCTGCCGCGAGCTCGCGCTTCACCTCACCCCCACGGAGAAACGGAGCACAGCCATGCGACTTGCCCGAGTCCCCCGCCTCGCCGTCGTCGCCACCGCGGTCGCCCTGGCCGCCGGCCCCGCCTGCGCCGCAACCGCCTCGCCCGCCTTGCCCGCCGCCCCCACCGCCCCCACGGCGGCCGCCACCACCGCGACCGCCGCCCGCCCGCTGGACGCCGGCGGCATGACCGCCGACCAGCGCCGCCGGGCCGACCAGCTGATCAGCATCTTCGAGAACAGCACCACCGTCATCCAGTACGGCTACGCCGAGAACATCAACGACGGCCGCGGCGTCACCGCCGGGCGCGCCGGCTTCACCACCAACGACGGCGACGCGCTCAAGGTCGTCCGCGCCTACACCGCAACCGTCCCCGACAACCCGCTGGCCCGTTTCGTCCCCGAGCTGGAGCGCCTCGCCGCAGCCGGCAGCGGCGACACCAGCGGGCTGCCCGAGGCCGACTACATCGCGGCGTGGCAGCAGGCCGCCGACGACCCGGCCTTCCGCCAGGTCCAGGACGACCAGGTCGACCAGCGCTACTTCTCCCCCGCGATGAGCCAGGCCGACCAGCTCGGACTCACCACCGCGCTCGCCCGCGCCGAGCTGTACGACGCCTCGATCCAGCACGGCAACGGCGGCGAGTACGACGCGCTGCCCGCGCTGATCGCCCGCACCAACGCCAAGGCCGGCCCGCCGTCGAGCGCCGGGGAGAACGCCTGGCTCGCGGCGTTCTTCGACGTCCGCGTCGACGACCTCACCAACCCGGCCAACGGCTCGACGGCCGACGAGTGGCGCAAGTCCGTCGACCGCGTCGAGTGCCTGCGCCGCATAGCCGCGACGGGCAACTACAACCTCGACGGCCCGCTGGACGTCACCGCCTTCGGGGCGGGCTACACGATCAGCTGACGCGGCCGCAACGGCCCGTCACCCCACCGGTGGTGGCGCGGAACGGCCGGTCCCGCCACCACCGGCCCCGGCCTCCCGATCGTGCCCCGCCCGGGCTCGTTCGCCGCCGGACGGTGCCATACCATCGGCCGAATGAACGCAGCAGGACGGAGAACGGCCGACCAGGCCCCCCGGGACCCCGCCCCGCCCACCCCGGTGCCGCTGCCCGGTCGGCAGACCTGGAACCGGCAGCGGTTGCGCAGCAACAACGAATGGCTGCTCCTGGAGCGGCTGCGCGTGCACGGACCGCTCTCCCGGGCCCAGCTCGCCCGCGACACGGGCCTGTCCAAGCCCACCGTCTCCGCCGCCCTGGCCGCCCTCGAACTCGCCGGCCTGGCCCGCGAGGCCGGCCGCTTCTCCCCCGACCGGGGCCGCACGGCCGTCCTGTACGAGGCCGACCCGGCCGCCGGGCACGTCCTCGGCCTCGACATCGGCCGGGCCCGGCTGCGGGTGGCCGTCGCCGACCTGTCCGGCCGGATCGTCGCCCGCCGCGACCTGCCCAACCGGGGCCGCTCGGCGAACGCGGTGGCCGACGCCGCCGTCGCCGCCGCGCAGGAGGCCATCGCCGAGGCCGGCCTCACCCCGGCCGACATCGCCCACACCGTGGCCGGCTCCCCCGGCGTGTGGGACGAGCGGCGGCGCAGCGTCCAGCTCGCCGCCAACCTGCCGGGCTGGGGCCGCCCCGGCCTCTTCGACCGCATCGCGGAGGGCCTCGGCAGCGGCCGGGCCGTCACCGTCGCCAACGACGCCAACCTGGCCGCCGTCGGCGAGTACACCTACGGCGCGGGCGAGGGCAGCCGCCTCTTCGTCTACCTCCTCGTCGGCACCGGCCTCGGCGTCGGCGTCGTCAAGGACGGCGAACTGCTCACCGGCGCCCACGGCGCGGCCGGCGAACTCGGCCTCCTGCGCCTGCCCGGCTGCGACGTCCCACCCGGCGTCGAGGGCGACCCGACGCTCGAACAGACCGTCTCCGCCGACGCGGTGGTGCGCACCGCCCTCGGGCTCGGCATGCGCCGGCCGCTGACGGCGGAGAAGGTGTTCGACAGGGCCCGCTCCGGCGACCCGGCCGCGGCGGAGGCCGTCCGGCTGGAGGCCGACCGGCTCGGCCACGCGCTCGCCGTCGTGGCGGCGCTGCTCGACCCGGACGTCGTGGTCCTCGGCGGCGGCATCGGCCGCAGCGCCGACCTGCTGCTGCGCCCGCTGGAGGAGGCGCTGCACGAGCGTTCGCCGATGCGCCCGCGCCTGGAGGCGACCCGTCTGGGCCAGGACGCGGTCCTGCTCGGCGCCGTCGCGACCGCGCTGGAGACGGCCCGCCCGGAGGTCTTCGAGCGGCGGACGGCCGCCGTCTCCTGACGGCACGGACGGGGGCCCCGGCCGTTCTCCGGATGCTGTTGGCGAATCCGTGGCCCCGTCAACTCCCTTGCGGGAGCGGCCTCAGGCGTGGAGCGCCAGGCCGAAGGCGGTGACGAGCACCTTCAGCGAGTACCGGTTCTCGGCACCGTCCAGTCCGGTCGGGTTGACCGAGTAGACCACGGTGCGGCCCAGGTCCCGGGTGGCGAACACTCCGCTGGTGTAGCCGGGGCGCGAGCCCGTCTTGCCCCAGATCACGACCCCGTTCTGCTTCAGGCGTTCCAGGCCCATGCTCATGCAGGCCTTGTTGCCCGGGCAGTGGGTGCTGTCCGCGGCGACCGGCACGTCCGGGACGGTGAACAGCTTCTCCTGCTGCGCCGGGGGCAGCAGCCGGCCGCGGAAGAGGGCGGTCATGAAGCGCTCGAGGTCCGGGGCGCTGGAGATCATGCCGCCCTCCGCCCAGGGCCAGGGGCTCTGCTCGGTGACGTCCGCCCGGTACGTGCCGCCGTCCGGGTCCGGGACGGTCAGGTACGGGTGGCTGGCGGGGTGGTGCAGGCGCGGGTCGTCCGCGTCCGGCAGCGAGGTGTCGTGCAGGCCGAGCGGACGGATGATGCGCTCGCGCAGCTCGTGGGCGTAGCTGTGCCCGGTGACCCGCTCGACGAGCAGACCGGCGACGAAGCTGTTCATCCCGTTGTACTGCTGCTGGGTGCCCGGGTCGAAGGCCATCTTCTGGCCGGCCATGGTGGCGACGATCTCCTCCGGGGTGTACCCGTCGCTCCCGTGGTCGGCGAACCACGCGGTGGTGCCGTCGCCCCAGAACGCGTTGGACCCGCCCGGCAGGCCGCTGGTGTGATCGAGCAACTGGCCGACCTTGACCGGCGGGAACCCCTCGGGCAGGACGTCCGGGAGGTACTGCTGGACGGTGCCGTCCAGGTCGATCCGCCCCTCGGCGGCGAGCTGGAGGACGACGGTGGCGGTGAAGACCTTCGAGATCGAGCCGATCCGGAACCGGCCCCCGGTGTCCACGTCATCCCCCGACGTGGCGTCCAGGCTGCCGCCGGAGCCGGTGACGCGGACGAAGGCCGCCGACACGTCGGCCGCCGGGCGCGCGTCGAGCGCCTTGCGGACGGCCGCCGCGTCCAGCGGCGCCAGCGGCGCGGCGCTCGCCGGGGCACCGCTGGGGACGGCGGCCGGCTGCGCCGCCAGCGCGGGGGTGCCCGCGCCGACCGTCAGGGCGGCCGTGAGCGCACCGGCGGCGGCGAGGACGGCCCAACGGGTGCGGTTGGCGTAGGGGTTCACGGGTGATGCAACTCCAGACTGATCGTCAGTAGAGCCGACCGTTCTTCGGCTCGGCGACGAGTCTGCCGACTCCGGCCCCTCAAGATCAATAAGGGTCCCGACCCGCCACCCCTGATCTTTCGTCGGGGTCGACCCCGAGGAGCGGCCGACCGGGCGTACGAACAGCCCTTCCTCCGCCGGTGTCCGAGGCCACTGCTACGCTCCCGCGCAGTTCGGAAGCGAAGATCGAAAAGGCGGGCACGCATGCAGGACGGCAGAGAAGCGGACGACCTCGGGACCGAGCGGGAGAACCCGGGTACGGACACCGAAACGGGCGTGAACGCTGTAATAGGTGTGAACCCGGCACGGCGGCGCAAGGTCGCCCTCGGGATGGCGGCCGGCATCTGCGCGCTCGCGGCGCTGGGCGGCGGCGCACTGCTCCTGACCGGACCGGACTCCGCCGCCTCGACACCGGCCTCCGAGGCGTCACCCACTGCCTCCCCGAGTCCGTCCGCCTCCCCGACCACGACCGAATCCCCGGCCACCGACGCGGCAACCGGGACACCGGCCGCGCCGAGCGCTACGGCCACCCAGGAGACGCCGGACGCGCCGGACACTCCGGAGCCGTCCGCGAAGAAGCCCGCCCCGCCCGCTCCCGCAGCTCCGCCCGCCCCCGCAGCCCCGACGTCGGCCCCACGCCCGAAGAGCAGCGCACCCAAGCCCCCCGCCGCAGAGCCGCCCGCCGACCACCCGGCGCCCGGCGCCCCGCCCGGATGGACGATCCCGCCGCGCCCGGAGCCGACCCTGCCGACGCCGCCCAAGTCCTGCCCGCCCGGCTACCTCGCATCCTGGGACGGCTGCCACAAGCTCGCGCCCGCGATCGTGATCCCCCCGGCGACCATCCCGCCCGGCGCGCCGTTCACCCCCTCGGCCTCCTGAGCCGAGCCCCAGGTCAAGGAATCGTCAACCGATCACCAAGAAAAGACAGTTGGCCGTCAACCCCGGTCACCCTGACGGACGTCTCTGGTTTACTGTCCGGTAACCTGCGGCCGGGAACCGCGTTCATCTGTTCCCTTTAGCGTCTTGGCCGCCGCCGGAGAGCGACTGCTCGCCCCGCGCGACCCCACTCGTTGACGACATGTTCGAGGATCACAGCATGCACGCAGTCCCCACCCGCAACCGGTGGCTCCGGTACGGCGCCGGCCTCGTCGGGGCCATGTCCCTCACCGCCCTCGGCGGCACCCCGGCGGCCTTCGCCGCGGAGGACCCGCAGACGGCCACGCCGATCAAGCACGTCGTGGTGATATTCCAGGAGAACGTCTCCTTCGACCACTACTTCGGCACCTACCCGAACGCGGCCAACACCGCCGACGACAAGGTGAAGTTCACCGCCAAGCCGGACACCCCGAAGGTGGACGGCCTCGGGGACGACCTGCTGCACCACAACCCGAACGCGATGAACCCGAAGCGCCTGGCCCCCACGCAGGCCGTCACCTGCGACCAGGACCACACGTACAAGGACGAGCAGCTCGCCGTCGACGGCGGCAAGATGGACAAGTTCGTCGAGCACACGAACGTCGAGAGCTGCAAGGCCCCGATGTTCACCCAGCCCGGCCTGGTCATGGACTACTACGACGGCAACACCGTCACCGGGTACTGGAACTACGCCCAGCGCTTCGCGATGAGCGACAACTCCTTCGGTACCAACTACGGCCCGTCCACCCCCGGCGCGATCAACCTGGTCTCGGGCCAGACGCACGGCGGCTACGCGGTCGACCCGAAGACCGGCCAGAAGACGACCGACGCCTACGCGGTCGCCTCCCCGGACGCGAACGGCGTCGGCACCGTCATCAACGACCCCGACCCGGGCTACGACGAGTGCTCCAGCACCGCGCACAACCAGCTGGTCATGACCGGCAAGAACATCGGCGACCTCCTCAACGACAAGGGCGTCAGCTGGGGCTGGTTCCAGGGCGGCTTCAAGCCGACCGCCTCCAAGGACGGCAAGGCCGTCTGCGGCGCCTCCCACAACAACATCGTGGGCGCGTCGCAGACCGACTACAACCCGCACCACGAGCCGTTCCAGTACTACAAGTCCACCGCGAACCCGAGCCACCTGGCTCCCAAGACCGTGGACGAGATCGGCCACAACGGCCAGGCCAACCACCAGTACGACCTGACCGACTTCGACGCGGCCCTCCAGCACGGCAACCTGCCCGCCGTCTCCTACCTCAAGGCCGCCAACTACCAGGACGGCCACGCCGGCTACTCCGACCCGCTGGACGAGCAGCAGTTCGTCGTCGACACGGTCAACAAGCTGCAGAAGTCCAAGGACTGGGCCTCCACCGCCGTCGTCATCGCCTACGACGACTCGGACGGCTGGTACGACCACAAGTTCGTCGAGCCCGTGAACGGCTCGCGCGACGCCGTCAACGACAGCCTGAGCGGCACCGGCCAGTGCGGCAAGGACGCCGGCGCGGGCGGCTACGCCGACCGCTGCGGCTACGGCCCGCGCCTGCCGCTGCTGGTGCTGTCCCCGTACTCGAAGTCCAACTTCGTGGACCACACCCAGACCGACCAGACCTCGGTCCTGCGCTTCGTCGAGGACAACTGGAAGACCGGCCGCGTCGGCGACTCCTCCTTCGACGAGCGCGCCGGCTCCATCGAGGGCATGTTCGACTTCAAGAACGCCCAGTCGGCGACCCTGATCCTCGACCCGGCCACCGGCCAGCCCGCCGGCGCCACCACCCCGACCGGCCAGCCGACCGACGGCTCCTCCACCGCCGCCGGCACGCCGTCCACCGGCACGGGCGGCACCACGGCCGCGGGCACCTCCGCCGCGACCCCGACCGCCGGGGCCACGACGAGCGGCCCGGCCCTCGCCGCCACCGGCTCCTCCAACACCATGCCGATCGCGGCCGCCGCCGCGGCCCTTGTGGCACTCGGCGCCGGCGCGGTGGTCTTCGCCCGCCGCAAGCGCGGTCGCCGCGCCTGATCCCCGCACCGTCCTGACACCGCCGGGCCCTCCCTGGGCCCGGCGGTGTCGTGCGTCCGGGGCCGGATAGGGCCCCGGTCTCAGGCCCCGGCCCCTCGGTCCCCGGAACCGTCAGACCCCGGAACCGTCAGACTCCGGAACCGTCAGACCCCGGCCGCCCGCAGCAGCACGCGGGCGGCCTCCTTCGCCTCGGCGGCGGGGGTGGCGTCACCGCGGATGGCGGCGGCGGTGATGGCGCCCTCGGCGAGGAGGGCCAGGTGGGCGGCGGTGGCGGGCGGCGCGCCGGCGGCCGCGGCGAGGCCGGCGAGGTAGGCGGCGAACTCGTCCTTGTGGTGCCGCGCGGCGGCGGCCACCACCGGTGCCGTGGCGCCCAGTTCGCCGAAGGCGTTGACGAACGCGCAGCCCCGGAAGGCGGGTTGGGCGAACCAGTCGGCCAACCAGTCGAAGACCGCCAGGACTTGCCCGCCCGGATCGGCGGTGGCCGCGGCCACCTGGGCGGCGAGCTCGTCGCGCCAGCGCTCGTCGCGGCGCAGCAGGTAGGCCTCGACCAGGTCCCCCTTGGACGGGAAGTACTGGTAGAGGCGGCGCAGGGTGACGCCGGAGGCGGTCCGCACGGCGTCCATGCCGACGGCCTGGATGCCCTGGCCGTAGAACAGTTCCTCGGCCGCGTCGAGGATGCCGGTGCGCGTGGCGTCGTGGTCCATCTGCCGTGCCCTTTGCGTGAGAACGTTGGTTCTCCTAGAGTAGCCGAGGAGGCGAGAACGGTCGTTCTCGCCGCGCCGGAACCGCGCCCACGAGCGCCCCAGGAGGTCACGCATGTCCGCACAGCGCCCGCCCCTGCCCCCGTTCACCACGGAGACCGCCCACGAGAAGGTCCGCGCCGCCGAGGACGGCTGGAACACCCGCGACCCGCAGCGCGTCGCCCTCGCCTACACGCCCGGCAGCCGCTGGCGCAACCGCGCCGAGTTCGTCACCGGCCGCGAGGAGATCACCGCCTTCCTCACCCGCAAGTGGGCGCACGAGCACGAGTACCGCCTGATCAAGGAGCTGTGGGCGCACGACGGCCACCGCATCGCCGTCCGCTTCGCCTACGAGTGGCGCGACGACTCCGGCCAGTGGCACCGCTCGTACGGCAACGAGAACTGGGAGTTCGACGACGACGGCCTCATGGCCCACCGCCACGCCTCCATCAACGACCTGCCGATCGCCGCGGACGAGCGCCTGTTCCACTGGCCCCTGGGCCGCCGGCCCGACGGCCACCCGGGCCTGACCGACCTCGGCCTCTGACACCCCGACGGCACGGGGGGGCGGCGGGACGCGGCCGTAGCCTGGGCGCATGGAGAAGATCGTCACGTACCTGGAGATGACCGACCCCGCCGAGCTGCGCCCGTCCCCGCCGGTCGCCGGGCTGGCCCTCACCCCCGCCGACGGCGCGTCACCCACGGTGCAGGCCGTCCAGGCGCGCGTCGGGGCGCCGCACGGCTGGCGCAGCACCGCCCGCACCGCCGAGGACTGGGCGGCCCACCTCGCCGAGCACCCGCGCCGCCAGTACTGGCTGCTCACCCACGACGGCGAGCCCGCCGGCGTCGCCAACCTGGAGCCGCACCCGGGCGGCGACGTCGAGGTCACCACCTTCGGCCTCGTCCCCGAGCACGTCGGCCGCGGCCTCGGCGGCTACGCGCTGACGCTCGCCCTGCGCCAGGCCTGGGCCACCGAGCCCCTCGGCGCGCAGAGCGTCCGCCGGGTCTGGCTGCACACCGACAGCAACGACCACCCGAACGCCCTGCGCAACTACGAGAAGCGCGGGCTGCGCCCGTACGAGGTCAGGACCGAGGAGGTCAGGACCGAGCGCGCATGAACCGCAGGGCCCGGATCAGTCGAACAGGTCCGGGTCCGAGACGGTGATCTGGTCCCACAGCGGGCGGGCCTGGAACCAGCCGGCCAGCGAGCTGCCGATCTGCTCGCGGGTGCGCAGCGCGGTCTCGCGGTCGATCAGCCTGGGCGTGCCGGCGGCCATCGCGAGCAGCTGCGCCTGGCAGGAGCGCTCCATGGTGACGAACCACCAGACCGCCTCGGCGACGGACTGCCCGACCGTCAGCAGGCCGTGGTTCTGCAGGATGACGGCCTTGTGCGGGCCGAGGGCCGCGCCGATCCGCTTGCCCTCCTCCACCTCGTTGACCACGCCCCGGTAGTCGCTGTAGACGGCGTGGTCCTCGAAGAAGGCGCAGGCGTCCTGGGTGATGGGGTCGAGCGGGATGCCGAGGCTGGAGAAGGCCTTGCCGTGCAGCGAGTGGGAGTGCGCGGCAGCGATCGCATCGGGCCGGGCGGCGTGCACCTGGGAGTGGATGACGAACGCGGCCTTGTTGACCGGGCGGCTGCCGTGCAGCAGGTTGCCCTCGTGGTCGACCAGGATCAGGTCGGAGGCCTTGATCTGGCCGAAGGCCATGCCGAACGGGTTGACCCAGAACCACTGCGGGTTCTCCGGGTCGCGCACGGTGATGTGGCCCGCGACGCCCTCGGAGAACCCGAACCGGCCGAACAGCCGGAAGCCGGCCGCGAGTTGCTCCTTGCGGTACTGGCGCTCGGCCTCGACGGAGTCGAAGGTCGGCGGCAGCGGGAAGGTGACGCCCTGCGGCATCGGGCCGACGACGGCGGCGAGGGAGTCGGGGAGCGGGGTGGTCATGGCGTCCTCCCGGAGTGGGGGTGCGAGTGCCTTCCTCCGGGATGATACGAGCATGTATCCGATACGTCGATGCATCGGATGCCTCGACTTGCGGAGGCTCCCTCAGCCGGCCGCCTCCGTCACGGCACCCAGGATCGTCCCGAGGAACCGGCGCTCCAGCTCGCCGGGCGGCAGCACGTCGGGCTCGACGTAGCTCTGCGCCAGGCCGCCCTCGCGGATCGCGATCAGCAGCCGGGCCAGCTCCTCGGCGTCCACGGTGAGCCGCAGGCCGACCCGCTCCAGCTGGGCGGTCAGGCCCCGGGCGAGCTCCGCCCGCAGCCGCGCGTCGTGCCGGGCGAGCACCCAGCCGGCCTGCGGGTCGCGGATCGCGAGGAGGGTGAACTCGGTGCTCACGAGGTACCAGTCCCGCTCGGCCGGGTCGATCCGGGCGATCCGCCCGGCGAACTCGGCGAGGGTGGACTCCCCGGCGGGCAGCGCGTCCGCCAGGTCGGCCAGGCGGTCGAGGATCTCCTGGCTGTGCTGGTCGAACAGGGCGAGGAAGAGCTCCTCCTTGCTGCCGAAGTTCGAGTAGAACGCGCCCCGGGTGTAGCCGGCCCGGGTGCAGACCTGCTCGATCGTCGCGGCCTGGAACCCGTGCTCGGCGAAGACCGCGAGCGCCGCCTCCAGCAGCGCGGCTCGGGTCACGGGGCGGCGCTTGGTGGTGCCCTTGGGCATCGAACCTCCGGGGGTGGATCGGATGCACGAGTGTATCGATCACGGTGCCGCCTCGGTCGGCGTCGCCCACGGTGCCCGACCCGGCCGGCGTCGCCCGGCCCCGCCGAGGGCCGGTGCGGGAGGAGTCCCGCACCGGCCCGGGAGGGTCAGGCAGCGGTGCCGGTGGAGCGGCGGCGGCCCAGCAGGAGGCCCGCGGCCACGCCGAGGGCCCCCAGGACGACGCCCGCGATGCCGATCGCGCGGGCGGTGGAGTCGCTGGTGCTCGCCTTCGCCGCCACCGGGGCCGCCGGAGCCGCCGGAGCCGCCGGGGCGGCGGCCGGAGCCGGTGCGGCCGTGGCATCCCCGGCGGTCGTCGCGCTCGCCGCGCTCGCCGCGGTCAGCTTGAGGACCGGCGCCGGGTTCTTCGGCTCGGGCTGCCCCTCCTGCGGCTCCTCGATCCAGCGGACGATGTTCCCGTCGCTGTACGTCTGGAGCGCCTTGAAGACGACCTTGTCCGTGCCCTCGGGCAGCGCGCCGAGGTCGACGGTGAAGTCCTGGTAGTGGCCGGGGGCGATCTGGCCGCCGGTCCAGACGATCTGCGACACCACGTCGGTGATGTCGCCGTCGTCGGTGTGGATCGGCGTCGCGAGCTTGGTGGTCTGGATCCGGTCGGTCCAGCCCGCCACCGGCGCGACCAGGGCGGACGGGATCGGGTGGTCGACCGGGAAGTCGATCTCGACCTTCACCGTGCTGTTCTTGTCGTCCTCGTTCGGCACGCGGAACGCGAAGGTCTGGTCGGTCGCGTTCTTCGGCACGCTGGACGGCTGCACGGTGACGTGCGCGGACGCGGCGGTGGCGCCGGCCAGCACGGCCGTGGCGGCCAGGGCGGAGGCGGCGGCGAGGCGGATCGCGGAGGAGGCTCTCATGGGTGGTGTCTTCTCCAGGGAAGGCATGGGTGTGGTCAGGGGCGGGCGGACGGCCGCAACGGGACGGTCCCGTCAGGCGGCCGCGCCCAGCGGCGGACCGCGCCTGATCACCACGTGCCGGAGCGGCGCCGACCGCACCGGACCCCACCAGTCGTACGCCGGCACCCGACGCACGGCGCCCGCCCGCGACCGGCCGCCGAGCCCGTCGCTCAGGGCCTCGAACAGGGCCAGCACGCCGCGGAGTTGATCCGCGCAGGCCCGCACGGCGGCCGAGGCGGTGCCGGCCGCGAGCCGGACCAGCGACCAGACGGCCGCCTCGCCGCGCCGCAGCCACCAGCCGGCGGCGACGGTCGCGGCCAGGTGCGCCGCGAGCATGGCCGGGCTGAGGCCGAGGAGCGTCGCGTGGCACCAGAAGGCGACGTGCGTCGCCGCGACGGCGGTGTGCGGGAGCGCCCCGCCGCCGCCCGTCACGGCGTGGGCCATCGCCACGCCGGGGCGCCCGCCCATCCCTGACATCCCAGGCATGCCAGGCATATCGGCCATGGTGTCCGCTTCGCCCCTCGCCGGGACCGCGCGCGAGGCCTGGGCAGCGTGGAAGAGGACGTGCAAGCCCCCTTGTGCGCCTGCCAGGCTCCCGATGATCGCCCGCGCCGAGCGTTCCCGTCGCGCGCCGAAAGCCGCCGCGGTGCCGGACAGCACCCACCCGAGGAACAGCGCGCCCGGCGGGACCGGGCTCCCGGAGGCGAAAACGTGCCCGGCCGCGGCCAGCACGACGCAGACCGTCGCGAAGGGCAGGGCCCTCAGTACGCGAAGGTCGAGCGCGGCGGCGCGAACCGGTGTCGGCAGCGCCTCGGGTCGGGAGGCAGCCATGGCCGGGACATCATGCCACCCCCGACCGAGCGCCGGGCCGGTTCCCCCGAACCCCGCACATCACCGCGAGAACGTACGGGTTCCGGCGGCCTCCGCAGCGGGCCGCGGGCCCCGGCGGATGCGGCGGATGCGGTTGGCGTGCACCGTGGATACGTACAGCCCGCCCGAGCGGCGACCGTCCGTGCACCCGCGGATCCCCATCGGTCACCGGGCGTGCCGTCGACGATCGAAGGAGGCGCCATGCCCAGCAGGAGGATCCCCCGCAGAGGTCCGGTCCTGACCGCCGTCGCCCTCGCCGCCCTCCCGGCCATCGCGCTGGTCGCCCCCGGGCAGGCGGTGGCGTCCGCTCCCCCGCCGGCGGCGACGGCCGCCGCGGCACCGGTCGGGTTCGTGAACCTGCCGAGCAGCCCGCTGCCGGCCGACCGCACGCCGCACCGGATCACCGTGACCTACCGCAACCCCTCCTCCGCGGACCGCACCGTGGCCCCGCAGGTCCTCGTCGAGTCGCCCGACAAGGGCCCCTTCCTCGTCACGTCCGACGTCAGGCTCGAACTGCTCGGTTCCGACGGGCGGTGGCGGACCGTGCAGCTCGGGAGCCAGACCGGCACGCTGTTCACCGGCCTCACCACCGCGAAGATCGTCCTGCACGGCCACCACACGCTCACCGAGCACTACCGGCTCACGGTGCTCGCGCCCGCCCACGGCACGGTCGAGCCGCGGATCGCGCTGTACTCCTGAGCCCACGACGCCCGAGCCCACAGCGCCTGAGCCCACGACGCCTGAGCCCACGGCTCCTGCGCCCACGCCCGCACGGTCAGGCGTGCTCCCTGAGGAAGGCCCCCGCGTGGGCCGCGGCCACCTCCGCGCTCACGTGGTGCACCCCGTCCTCCGCGGCACCGAAGACACCGTCGGCCCCCGTCGCCGTCCAGCCCCAGCCGCCGCCCGGCGCCTGGACCAACCTCGCCGTCCCACCGAAGAGTTCGAGCGTGCCCGCCTCCTGCGCCGGGCGCTGGACGGCGTCCGGCCACTTCTTCCGCGCGCCCTGCCGGGTGATGCCCCACACGGCACCGAGCTGCTCGTAACTCGCCCCGTACGAACCGGCGGTGCCGGCCGCCGTCGCCGTCAGCTGCTTCACCGCGCCGTCCACCACCTTCCAGGCGGCGAGGACGGACAGCGCCACCTCCGCCGGGTCCGCGTCCCACATGCGCTCCTGCGCGAGCCCGCTCTGCCGGGCGCGGATGGCCGCGGCCAGCGGGTCCAGGGCCTCGCAGAGAGCCTTGTCGAGTGCCGCCTGTTCTTCCCGGGTGATCTCAGGCATCATCATGTGACAACCATAGTTTACGAAGTCGGTTCGCGGTAACAAAAGTTACCGAGATGAGGGGGGTTCGTTCATGGGTGTCGCCTTCGACCCGGAACTGCACGCCGCGCTGGCGGCCGTCGGCACGCCGGAGCCGCTCACGCCGGCCGGGCTCGCGGCCTGGCAGGCCCGGGACACCGCCTCCCGGCCCCGGCCGACGGCCGAACGGCTGCGGGACGGCGGCCGGTTCGAGGTCGCGGAGCTGCGGGCGCCGGTCGCGTGGGACGGCAGCGAGGTCCGGCTGGTGACGGCCCGGCCCGCCGGGCTCGACGGGCCGCTGCCCGTCCTGTACTACCTGCACGGCGGCGGGATGATCTCCGGCAACGCGTGGTCCGTCCTGCCCCGCCTGCTGCGCGAGACGGCCGAACCGCTCGGGCTCGCCGTCGTCTCCGTCGACTATCGGCTGGCACCCGGCGCGCGGTACCCGGCGGCCGTCGAGGACTGCTACGCCGGGCTCCTCCACACCACCGAACTCGCCGATGAGCTGGGCCTCGACGCGAAGCGCGTCGTCCTCGGCGGCAAGAGCGCGGGCGGCGGGCTCGCCGCGGCCCTCGCCCTGCTGACGCGCGACCGCGGCGGGCCGGCCCCGATCGGCCAACTGCTCCTCAGCCCGATGCTCGACGACCGCGGCGACACGCACTCCAGCCACCAGCTGGCCGGCCGTGACACCTGGGACCGCACCTCCAACGCCACCGCCTGGCAGGCCGTGCTCGGCGAGCGGTACGGCTCCGCCGACCTGCCGCCCTACGCCGCCCCCGCCCGCGCGACCGACCTCGCCGGGCTGCCCCCGGCCTACGTCGAGGTCGGGTCGGCCGAGACCTTCCGGGACGAGGCCGTGGCCTACGCCGACGCGATCTGGCGGGCCGGCGGCGCGGCCGAACTCCACGTCTGGCCGGGGGCGTTCCACGGCTTCGACACCCTCGCGCCGCACGCGGCCCTCAGCCGGGACGCCCTCGACGCCCGCACCCGCTGGCTGCGGCGGATCCTCGGGCGGTGAACGCGGGCCGACCGGGTCCCGGGTCAGGGGTGGGCGCCGTCGCCGTACACGCCGCCGGCGGCGTCCGTCAGGCTCGCCATCAACTCCGCGTGCCAGAGGTTCATGTAGTCCAGCCGGCGCCACCGCGGATTGTGGTCCGGGTGGTCGCGGAAGCGGTCGGCCGTCCGGCACAGCCGCGCCCACCAGATCGACACGTCCTGGCGCAGCCGCTGGGTCTCGCCCGGCTCCTCCGTCCGCTCCTCCTCCAGGACGACCTCCCAGGCGACCAGGAGGTCCGCGAGCTGGATGCAGTCGGCCGAGGTGATCTGCTCCAGGCGCTCGGCGGCGAAATGGGCGTCGCTGCCGTCGGGCTGCGCGGCGACGATCTCGCGCAGTCTGGCGGCCAGGAACGTCCGCAGCGGGTCGATGTCCTCGACGTGCAGGTCGTCGGAGAACTCCAGCAGTTCGGCGGGCTTGCGGGCGGCGGTCATCGCGGTCTCCCCTCCCGGTCCGGACAGACGGGCGGACGTGGCGGGCCGTCACGCTCCGCCGCGTTCCGACAAGGACGATAGCGCGGAGTTCCCCGCCGGTGGGGCTGTTCCACGGCTGTGACACGTCGTCGACGCGGCGCGGACCTGCGGCTGCGAGGCTCCTACCTGTAAGCGAGCAACGCACGAGGGGGACCTGGAAGATGTCCGTTCGCACCACAGTCCGCAACCGGTTCGGCACCGTCGCCGCGATAGCCCTGATGACCACCGCCGGCACCGTCCTGGTCTCCGCCTGCGGTCCCAACGACACGGGCAACGGCCCCGAGCCGACCGCCGCCCCCGGCACGGCCGCGCCGGGCAAGAGCGGCGGCGCGGGCGGTTCGACGGGCGGTTCCGGCGGCACGGGCAGCACCGGCAGCACGGGCGGCGCCAAGGAGGTCAACGGCACCAGCGCGGCCAACCACCTCACCATCAGCACGGGCACCCAGACCGTCGTGATGAACGGCACCACCGTCGACTTCGGCACCGTCGTCCGCGACCTCGCGTGGTCCCCCGACGGCAAGCACGCCGCGTTCGTCAACGGCAACGGCGACCTCGTCACCGCCAACCCGGACGGCAGCAACAAGGTCGTCCTCGCCAAGAACCCGGGCGGCGAGACCTGGTCCCACCCGAGCTGGCAGCACGCCGAGAAGAGCGACGCCGTCTCGGACAGCCCGGGGTTCCTGGAGCGCTTCGCCAACATCGTGTTCTCCTCGGCCAAGGGCGGCGTCCTGACCCTGGAGACGGTCCCCGTCAAGGGCGGCACCGCCCCCAAGGCGGTCACGCCCGCCATCTCCGACGGCGGCGGCCCCGGCGTCACGCAGCCGCCCGCGACCGGCAACACCTGGTCGAACGCCGGCGGCAAGCGCGGCGAGGTCGCGTACGCCAACACGCCCAACGGCGAGGTCTACATCTACGACGACTACATCCGGGCCAACACCCGCGACATGGGCAAGGGCTCGCAGCCGGCGCTCTCCCCCGACGGCGAGCAGGTCGTCTTCGTCCGCTCCGTGAACGGGCACGACCACCTGTTCTCGAAGAACACCGAGAACCAGGGCAAGGAGAAGGACCTCACCCCGTCCGCCACCACGGACTACACCGAGCCCGCGTGGTCCCCGGACGGGAAGACCATCGCCGTCCGCACCCCGGACGGGATCAGCACCCTCCCGGCCGACGGCTCGGCCGCCCCGGCCCCCGTCTCGACGTTCAAGGGCCTGCCGGCCTTCCGGCCGTGATCTCCCGCCTCAACCCCGAGAGCTGCGCGCCAACTCGGCGCGCAGCTCGGCCAGGTGCTCCTCCGCGTTCTCGTGCGGGAGGTACTCGACCACGTCGAGGAAGCGGAACAGCACCCGGGACGCGGTGACGCCGTACTCGTAGTCCCCGTACCCGACCACCGCACCCGTACCACCGCGCACGGCGCCCCGGACGACGGCCGACGTCAGCCCGTCCGGGGCGCCGTCCGCCGTGGTGCGCCGACGGGCGTTGGGCCGGGCCAGGTACGGGCAGACCATCGAGGCGTACAGCATGCACGCCCGGTGTCCCGGCCCCTCCATCGTCGGCGCGAGGTTCCGGTACGGCCGCCCGTCCGCCAGTGCCTCGGCGATCGCCGCGCTCTCCGCAGCGCCGACCACCCGCCACACCGGCCCCTGCGGCATCAGCTCGTCGCACACCGAACACCGCCGCTCCAGCGCACAGTTCGCACTCCGCCCGTAGTCGGTCAGCGCGAACTGCGGCTCACCCCCCTCCCAGGGAGTGATCGCCGGCACGGGATACCCACGCACATCACGGGGCCGGCCCTCGACGGCCGGCGGCATCGGAACGGAATCGAAGCGCACGCGCCATGCTTACCACGGCCCTCACTTCACGGCGAAGCCCGGACGGTGACCGGGACGGGTCCGGCACCGCGTGGTGCCGGACCCCGTCGTCGGGCGGCGTGCGGGGTGGGTCAGTTCCAGATGCCGGAGATGTCGGTGCCGTTGGCCGCGTTGCCCGCGTGGGTGGTCAGGCCGGCGAGGTCCTCCAGGGTGCGCAGGACGTCGTAGTGGTTGTAGGTGGTGGCGGTGGTGCTGCCGGGGGCCACGTGGGCGCCGGAGACGACGGTGGGGATGCGGTTGCCGGCCAGGCGGTTGTCCTCGTCGAAGGTGACGAGGAGCAGGCTGTTGTGGCTCGCGGCCCAGGTGGCGTAGGCGCCGAGGTTGGTCTTGAGCCAGGTGTCGCCGGTCTTGACCGAGCAGTCGTGCATGTCGCTGCACAGGTTCGGCACGACGAAGGACACCTTCGGCAGGGTGGTGTAGTCGGTCGGGAACTGGCTGAAGGTCCGGGCCGAGTTCAGCGCGACGTTGCCGAAGCCGAACCACGGGTTGTGCTTCTGCGCGTAGTTGCCGCTGCTGCACACCGTGCTGCCCTGGGCGGGCAGGGACTCGTTGTAGCTGCCCCAGGTCTTCCCCGCGGCGGTGAGCTCGGAGGCGAGGTTCGGAGCCTGCAGGCCGCCGACGTTCACGCAGCTGTCGTCGGTGATGCCCTGCGTCGAGCCGGAGAACAGCGCGTAGTAGTTCGGCTGGCTCGGGTGCGTGATCGCGTACGACTGGGTGAGCGTCGCGCCGCCCTTGGCCAGGGAGTTGATGTACGGCGCGCTGCTGCTGCCGATGACCTGGCTGTAGGCGTGGTTCTCCATGACGACCACGATCACGTGGTCGGGGGCGGGCAGCGCGGCGGCCTGCGCGGCGGGGGCGGTGGCGGCCCACAGGCCGGCGGAGGCGGCCACGAGGGCGGTCGCCGAGGCTACGGCGGTCGCGGTGCGGCGGGAACGCAGGCGGGTGCGCGGGCGGGTGCGCAGGCGGAGCTGGGCGGGCTCAGGCATGACGAGTCCTCACGGGGGATGGGAACGGTCCGGTGGGAGGCCGCCCGGCGGCGGTGCGCCGGGCGGCTCTCCCGGGTGTTCTGCGTGGGGCAGGCGGTACCTGGTGCGGATTCCGCCGGATGCGGCGGTCCGACGTGGCTGGTGCCGGGCGTGGCTGGTGCCGGACGTGCCTAGTAGGGCTGGCCGTTGGCGAAGTCGGTGGCGAAGGTCGACTCGATCGTGCTCAGCACGCCGGAGTCGGTGGTGATCAGACCGAGCTCGCGGTTGTTGTTCAGCGAGTTGTCGGAGAAGTTCTCCGAGCCGGCGAACACCTTGGCCGTCGACGTGCCGTAGTCGGCGACGATCGCCTTCGCGTGGATGTACAGGCCCGTGGTGGACGAGTACGTGACGATCCTGCCGCCGGCCGTCGTCACCTCGTCGAAGTAGCTGCCGTAGGAGTCGGGGTTCATGCCGACCACGCGCACGGTGACGCCGCGGCTCGCGGCGGCGGCGACCGCGTCCACCAGGGCCTGGTCGCCGAACTCCAGCTCCTGGACGTCGAGGGAGGTCTGCGCGCCGTTGATCAGCGCGAGCAGGCGGTCCTGCGAGTCGGTGGGCGACCAGACCAGGTTGTCGCCGTCCGAGGGGGTGATCGAGGTCTTCGCGTAGTCCGCGGCGAAGACCTGCTCGATCGCGGCGACGTCGTTCGCGTCCGAGTCGAAGACGCCGTAGTCACGGCTGGACGAGTAGTAGGTGGCGTCCAGGTTGCCGGTCAGGATCAGGGACTTGGCGCCGTCCACGGTGACGGTCTTCTGGTGGGTGTAGACGTACGCCGAGGAGGAGTACGTCACGCCGACGCCCGCGGCCTTGAGCGCGGAGTACGCGGCGCCGTTGACCGAGGTGTGCTTGGCGTCCAGGATCACCCGCACCTTGACGCCCGCCTGCTTGCGGCCGATCAGGGCGTTCACCGCGGCGGTGTCGCGCAGCTCGTACATCGTCACGTCGACGGACTTGGTCGCCGAGTTGATGAAGTCGTCGACCAGGCTGTGGTTCTGGTCCGGGAACACCACGGCCGAGTAGGTGCCGGCCACGGCGTCGGCCTGGGCGGCGCCGGCCATCGGCACCACGGCGGCGGCGGACAGCAGGACGGCGCAGGCGCGGCGGGCGATGCGGGACAGGGGCATGCTGACTCCACGTCGGTGAGGTGGGGGCTGTGGGGACACACGGGCGTGCCGGAGGTGCGCACAGGCGTGCTGAAGGCGCGCACGGGCGTGCTCGACGTGCGCACGGGGGTGCTTGAGGTGTGCCGAACAAGCATGCGGCTCATCGGTTTACGCGGGTAGATCCCAGCAGGTAAAGCCTTGGCCGCCGTTCGGGAAACGGATTGTGGAGTCGATCGCGTTCACCGATCGCTCACATTGCGGCGATGGCCCCGGACGGAGATAGTGGATCTTCGAACCGCGCGGACCGACGCCGCGTCAGCCGAACGAGAAACCGAGGAACATGGCGAAGATCAGGCTCCTGCGTCCCCTGGCCGTGGCCGCCGCCGGTGTCGTCCTGATGGCGACCGGCGCCACCCACGCCGCCGCCGACCAGGGCACCCCGAGCGCGCCCGCACCCGACACCGCCGCGGTGCTCGCCGCCCTGCAGACCACGATGAAGGCCGGCGCGCCCGGCGCCTTCGCCGTCGTCCACGACCACGACGACCCGTCGCTCGACCAGACGCTGACGGTCGGCAAGGCCGATCTCGACGGCACCCCGATGAAGGCCGACTGGCGCTTCCGGGTCGGCAGCAACAGCAAGATGTTCGCGTCCGTCCTGGTCATGCAGCTCGCCGAGCAGGGCCTCATCGACCTCGACAAGCCCCTGCGCGACTACCTCCCGGCCGGCACCCTGCCCGACGGCTGGACCATGACGGGCCGCCAGGTCATGGAGCACCGCGCCGGGATCTACGACCACACCAACGACCTCCTCGAACAGTCCGGCGAGGAGACCACCGCCGCGTTCGAGGCCCGCATCCGCACCAACGTCTACGCCCCGCGCGACCTCGTCGCGATGTCCGTCAAGCACGGCGTCCAGTACGCGCCGGGCACCAAGTACTCGTACTCCAACACCGACTTCGTGCTCATGGGCCTCGCCGTCGAGAACCTCACCGGCCGCCCCTACGCCGACGTCCTCCAGGAGCGCATCCTCGACCCGCTGGAGCTGCGCGACACCTCCTTCGTCGTCCCGGACCCGAAGATCCGCGGCGCCCACGTCACCGGCTACCTCACCAACGACGACCGCACCAAGCCGCTGCTCGACTCCACCGAGCAGACCGGCTCCTGGGTCTGGGCCGCGGGCGCGGTCACCTCCTCCGCCCGGGACCTCGACACCTTCCTCACCGCCCTCATGGCCGGCAGCTCCGGCGGACTCGTCTCCGACGACTCGCTCAAGCAGATGGAGGCCGCGATCCCGACCCCGACCGCGAAGATCTCCTACGGCCTCGGACTGCGCCGCATCTCGCTCAGCTGCGGCGACGTGTACGGGCACGGCGGGATCGTCCAGGGCTACCAGACCCAGTCGTTCACCACGCCGGACGGCCACCGCACGGTCGTCGTGTTCGCCAACGCCTCCAACAACGGCTCGGTGACGCAGGGCCTGATGGGCGCGCTGGAGCCGGCGTTCTGCGGGAAGAAGCCGGCCGCCGCCGCGCCGCGGGCCAACGTCCGCTCGGCGGTGCCGAACGGCGCCGCCGTCCGGGACTACACCATTCCGGCGGTCGAGGACAGCCGGATCTGACGCCGGCCGTGCGCTGACGGCGCGGCGCCTCAGCCCAAGCCGGTCGGTGACGGGCTCCGCGCCTCAGCCCCCGGCGGCCGCCGTGCCCGTCCGGCGGCGGCCCTGGCGGCCGTCCGCGCTGAGGTCCGTGAGCGCCTCGGTGAGGAGTTCGCGGGCCTCGTCGGCACGGCCCTGCTCGATCAGGGCCGTGCCGAGCTCGGTCAGCGTCTTCGTCATGCTGTCCGGGCGGCCGATCGCCTCGTAGTGGGTGAGCGCCTGGCGGTAGGCCTTCTCGGCGGCCGGCCACTGCTTCAGCGCCGCGCGGTCGAGGCCCAGTTCGTACGCCGTCATCGCCGACAGGAAGTGCATCAGCGGCGACTCCCAGCGCTCCACCAGTTCCAGCGCGCCCGCCAGCGCCAGCCGGCGGGACTCCACCGCCTCCTCCGCGCGGCCCGACTCGCGCAGGCAGGTGGCGGCGCCGCGCAGCGTGACCAGCCGTCCGATCCGGGCCGCCCGGTTGTCCACGGACGCGAAGGCCTCGGCCGCCCGGTGGTAGCTGTCGGTGGCCTCCTGGTGCCGGTGCAGCCTGCGCAGGCCGCTGCCGAGGTAGGTCAGCGCCCAGCCCTCCTGCTCGCGGTCGCCGAGCTCACGGGCCAGCTCCAGGCCCTCGCCGGCCAGTTCGACGCCGCGCTGGTAGCGGTGCAGGCAGGTGACGTTCGTCCAGGCCAGGTAGTTCACGTGGACGGTCTCGGCGTGCCGGTCGCCGAGGGCGCGCGCGGAGTCGACGGACAGCTGGAAGACCTCGCCCCAGATGTCCCAGCTCAGCAGCCGGTCCGAGAACCAGTGCATCGCCTCGGCGGTGTCCACCACCGCACGGTGCCGGCCCGCCCCGGCCGCCCGGTACATGGCCGCCAGCCACTCCGGGGACTCCTCCTCGAGCCAGCGCGTCGCGTCCGCGGTCGTCACCGGCGCCGTCGCCGGATCGGGGTCGCCGAGCGCCTCCTCGCCGGTGCTGTCCGGGACGAACCGCAGGCCCGCCGCCGAGGCGCGCGCCAGCAGCAGCCCGGCCGCGGCCAGTTCGGCGGCCCGTACCTCTTCGGGGCTCTCGTCGGTCGTCAGCCGCTCCCCCGCGTAGAGCCGGACGAGGTCGTGCAGGCGGTACCGCTCCGGGGTGGCGAGCTGGACCAGCCCGGCGTCCGTCAGCTCCTCCAGACAGCGCTCGGTGCGCACCGCGGACAGCCCGGCGTACATCGCGGCGACCGGCGCGGTGAAGTCCGGTCCTGCGGTCAACGCGCAGCGGCGCAGCACCAGTTGGGCCTCGGCCGGCAGCCGGCGGTAGGACAGGGCGAAGGCCGGGCGGACGGCGAGGTCCCCCGTCTCCAGCAGGTCCAGCCGGTTCTCCTCCGCGGCGAGCTGCCGCACCAGGCGGCTCACCGGCAGCTGCTCGCGCGCCACCAGGCGCTGGCCGGCGATCCGCAGGGCGAGCGGCAGGTAGCCGCACAGGCGGGCGAGTTCGGCCACCGCGTCCGGTTCGGCGGCGATCCGCTCCCGGCCGGCGATCCTGGCGAGCAGCGCGGCCGCCTCGGTGGGCGCGAGGGCGTCCAGGCGCAGGCGGTGCACCGACTCCAGGCCGGGCAGGGCGTTGCGGCTGGTGACGATCGTCACGGCCGGGCCCGAGCCGGGCAGCAGCGGGCGGACCTGTGCCTCGTCGGCGGCGTTGTCCAGGACGAGGACGAGCCGGCGCTCGCGCACCAGGGCCCGGAACAGTCCGGCCCGCTCCTCCGTGCCGGCCGGGACGGCGCCGTCCTCGACGCCCAGCGCGCGCAGGACCTGGCCGAGCGCGTCGCGGGCGGGCAGCGGGGTGGGGGCCATGCCGGCGAGGTCGAGCGAGAGCTGGCCGTCGGGGAACCGGTCGGCCAGGGCGTGGGCGGCGTGCAGGGCGAAGGCGGTCTTGCCCAGGCCCGGCTGGCCGCTGACCAGGAGCACCCGGGGGTGGGCCGGGTCGTCCTCCCGAACCAACTCGTCCAGGCGGGCGAGGACGTCCTCGCGGGCGGTGAAGTCGGCGATGTCCCGGGGGAGGGCGAGGGCGCCGGGGAGCACGGGGACGGCAGGGACGGCGGGGGTGGCGGGCGCGGCCGGGGCGGCGGGGGCGTTCTCGGGGGTCGCTGACGCCTGATCGGCCGCGGCGGCCTTCGGCGCCTTGGGGCCGGCCTGCGCGGGGACGGTCGCGCGGGTGCCGCGCGGGCGTCCCGACTGGGCGGCCCGCTCCAGGGTCAGCGTGTCCGCCGCGTCGAGGCCCAGCGTCGAGGCCAGGGCCCGCACGGTGCGGCGCTGCGGCCCGCGCGTACGGCCGCGTTCCATGTCGCCGAGGGCCCGCAGGCTCACGCCGGAACGTTCCGCCAGTTCCTCCTGCGTCAGCCCCGCCCGCACCCGGTACCCGGCCAGCAGTCCGGAGAACTCCACGCCCCCGGCGACCGCGTCGCCCATCGACCCCACCCCTGACCCTGCCGGTACTTCTGCCACTGTTTGTGCCTCAACCACTACACGCAGGCAGAAGTATGCACGGTTTCACGCGGGCCCGGTGCCACGGCACTGCTGGTCAGTGCGTGTGCCAAGGGCTGCGGCGGCCGGACGGGCCAACGGGCGACCGGCCGGGCGGGCACGCGGCGCCGGTGGCAGAACTGCCGGTAGTTCTGCCTGTTCGCACACGGGCGGAACTGTGGAGGGGCGGAATTGGGATGGGCGGAACCGGGCGGAGAGGGCGGAACCGGGGACGTGTGCCGGCCCGGGTCGGGCGGCGGAGGCTCAGACGGCGCCCGACAGGAGCGAGTCCGCGCGGCGGCGGGCGGCGGCCGCGTCGCCGGTGCGGCCCACCGTTCCCAGCAGGTCGGCGAGCAGCGCGTGGGAGTCGGCCTGGAGCACGGTGTCGGCGAGTGTCCGGCCGAGGACGACGGCCAGTTCGGCGCAGTCGAGGGCCGGTCCGACGCGGCCCAGGGCGTGCAGGGCGCGGGCCCGTCCGTGGGTGGCGCGGACGGCGTCGGCGGTGTGGGCGGCGGCCAGCCGGACGGCCTCGTCGGCGTGGGCGAGGGCCTGGGCCGGGGAGCCGGCGAGGACGAGGGCGTCGGCCAGGTCGACGAGGGCGGCGGCGAGGAGGTGCGCGGCCTCGGGGGTGCGGGCGGCCGCGACGACGTCGGTGAACAGCGGGACGGCCCGGTCGTGCCGTCCGGCCCGGCCGAGCGCACGGGCGACACGGGCCCGGGAGCGCAGGCGCAGGAGCGGGTCCCCTGTGGTGGTGACGGCCCGGTCGAGGTGTTCGCCCGCGGTGCGGTGGGCGCCGCGGTCGACGAGGAGGACGGCGAGGTCGGTGGAGAGCCGGGCCACGGCCTCCGGGTCGCCGGCCGAACGGGCCGCGCGCAGACCGGCCTCCGTCGTGGCCCGCCAGCGGGCGCGGTCGTGCTCGACGCCTTCTCCGTCCTCTCCGCCTGCGCCGCCCAGGAAGCCGTGGCCGGTGTACCCGCGACCGGCGTGCCCGTGGGCGGTGCGCCCGTGGGGGGCGTGCCCGCGACCGACGTGCCCGTGGGGGGCGTGCCCGTGGGCAGCACGTTCGTAGAACGTGGCGGCGCGGTGGGCGAGCTGCCAGGCCCCGGCGGTACGGCCGTGCTGTTCGGCGCAGAGCACGACCGCGCGGATGGCGCTCTCCTCCCGCCGGAACCAGGCCGCGCCCTCCCCGCCCTCGGCGGACCTCGCCCCGGTCGCGTCGAGGTAGTGGTCGATCAACCGGTCGAGCGCGGCGAGCCGTTCGTCGCACCCGAGGTCGGCGGCCTGCCGCGCGGCGTAGCGGCCGACCAGCGCGCGCCGGGCGTAGCGGCCGGGGGCCTGCTCCTCCAGGAGGTGCACGGCGTCGAGGCGGGCCAGGTGGGCGCGGGCCTCCGCGGCGGGCAGGTCGCCGAGGGCGGCGGCGGTGGCGGTGCCGATCTCGCTGCCGGGGTGGAGCCCGAGGAGCGCGAACAGCCGGGCGGTGGCCGGGTCGAGCGCGCGGCGGGTCCGGTCGAGGGCGGCGGCGATGCCGAGCGGGCCGCGACCGGTGCCGGTGAGGGTGGCCAGGGCGGCCTGGTCGTCGGCGAGTTCGGCGGCGAGGTCGTCCAGGCCCCAGCCGGGGCGGGCAGCCAGCCGGGCGGCGGCGAGGCGCAGGGCGAGCGGCAGGCGGTCGCAGCGCCCGGCGAGTTCGGCGGCGGCCGCGGGTTCGGCGGCGAGCCGGGCGGGGTCGAGGGTGCGGGCCAGCAGGGCGGCCGCGTCGTCGGGGGTGAGCGCGCCGACCGGCAGGGGGACGGCGCCCTCGCGGACGAGCAGGTCGCGCAGGCGGTGCCGGCTGGTGACGACGGTGACGGGCGCGGCGTCGGACGGCTCGGCGGGCGGGGCCGGCAGGAGGGGAGCCACCTGCTCCGCGGAGCGGGCGTCGTCGAGGAGCACCAGCACCCGACGGCCCGTCAGCAGCGCCCGGTAGCGCTGGACGCGTGCGCCGAGCCCGGCGGGTACGGCCGACTCGCCGAGCGCGGTGAGGAACTCGCCGAGCACGTCGGCCGGGTCCCGGGGCCCGGCCTCGCCGAAGCCGTCCAGGTCGACGTGGAGGACACCCTCGGGAAACCGCTCGGCGGCCCGGTTGGCCCAGTGCTGCACGAGGGCCGTCTTGCCGGCCCCGGCCGGGCCGGTGACCAGGACGGGCCGTCCGGCGCGGGCGGGCGCGAGGGCCTCGTCCAGCCGGCGCAGGTCGTCCGACCGGCCGACGAACCGGCGGTCGGCGGGAGGGAGTTGGGACGGTACGGCCTTCGGGCGGGGCGCGGCCACGGTGGCGGCGGGGCGGGTCAGGCGCTCGCCCGCGCGGCGCAGCTCGGGGCCCGGCGGGCCGTCGAGGCGGGCGACCAGCCGCCCGTACCAGGCCGCGGCCTCGTCGCGCCGACCGGCCTGGTCGAGGCAGGTGACGAGCCGGGCGGCCGGGCCCTGCCGGGCGGGGTGCGCCGTCACGGCCTCGGTGAGCTCGGCGACGAGCTCGCCGCCGCGGCCCTGCCGGCACAGGCCGTCGGCGAGCCGGTCGAGGGCGCGCAGGCGCAGGTCGGTGACGTACGGGGAGGTCCGGTCGCGCAGCAGGGCCGAGCCGCAGTCGGTGAGGGCCGGGCCCTGGAACAGGTCGAGGGCGGCGCGCAGCAGCGGGAGCGCCGGGTCGGCGGACGGGCCGTCGGGGGACGGGCCGTCGGCGGCTCGCTCGTCGTCCAGGACGTGCGGGTGGTACGGCGCTTGCGGGTGGTACGGCGCTTGCGGGTGGTACGGGCCGAACGAGCCGTGCCGGCCGTCCGGGTGCAGGACTCCGGCGCGTTCGCAGAGGCCGGCGAAGCGCACCAGGTCCACCCGGGCGGGCTCCCCGGTGAGCACGTAGCCGGCGTCGCGGGTGCCGAGCGCGAGGTGCCCGCCGCCGTGGTCCGCCGCGGGCTCCTCGCCCAACGCCTGGCGCAGCACGGCGACATGGCCCTGCAGCGCGGCCCGGGCGGTGGGCGGCGCGGCGCCGTCCCAGACCAGTTCGATCAGTTCCTCGGTGGCCACGACCCGGTTCAGCCGGACGGCGAGCGCGCTGAGCAGGGCGCGCCGCTTGGGCGCCGAGGGCGTGACGAGCGTCCCGTCGTCGCGCCGGACGGCGACCGGTCCGAGCAGGTCGATGCGCATGCGGCCCCTCGTCTGGCTGATCGGCTCGTTCGCCGGCGGGTGGATCGTCTGCGGGTGGATCGAGTCGTCCGAGGATAGGCCCGATCGCCCGGCCTGCGCACCGGTGCGGGTTCCGCCGATTCATGCCATCATGATCGCTTCTCGCCCGGTTCGGCCTTGATCCGTTCGGTTCCGTTCGGTTCCGTTCGATCACCCGCCGGGACCGGACGAATTCGGGCAGTACACTGCTCCACCCCGGGACCGACCGGCCCGGGAGTCGTGGGGCGAGGTGGGGCGGCGCGTGGGGATTCGACTCCTCGGTCCGGTGGAGCTGGGGACCGGGGGCGGCGGGTTCGTCGCGGTCCAGGGCGCGCAGCGGCGGGCCGTGCTCGCGCTGCTCGCACTGCACCTCGGGCGGGTCGTCGGCGTGGACGCCTTCTGCGAACTCCTGTGGGACGACTGGCCGCCGGCCAGCGCGCGGGCGGCGCTCCAGGGGCACGTCGCCGCGCTGCGCAAGCTGCTCGCCGCCGGGCCCTTCGTGCTGCACACCCGTGCGCCCGGCTACCTGCTGACCGGGCCGGCCGGCCTCGTGGACGCCCTGCGCTTCGACGAGTTGGTGGCCCGCGCGGGCGCGCTGGCGGAAGCGGCCGACGGCGCGGCCCTCACCACGGGCGGCGCCGCGCTCGCCGAGGCGATCGCACTGCTGGAGCAGGCGCTGCGGCTGTGGCGCGGTCCGGCGCTCGCCGACCTGCCGGACACGGCACTGCGCGGCACCGTCGCGGGCCGGCTGGAGCAGGCGCGGACCGCGGCCCTCGTCTCCTGGGCGGCACTGCGGCTGCGCCAGGGCACCGGCGCCGCGGCCGTGCCGTCGCTGGAGCAGAACGTGCGCACGAACGGGCTGCGCGAGGAGGTGGCGGCGCTCCTGGTGCGCTGCCTCCACCAGGCCGGACGGTCCGCCGACGCGCTGCGGGCCTACCACGAGGCGCGCACCCGGCTCGACGGCGAACTCGGCATCCGGCCCGGCCCCGCACTCCAGGCGGCACTCGCCGAGGTCCTGGCCGAGGACGACGCCGCCGAGGCCGGCCGGCGGGTGGACGAACCGCCGGCTTCCGCCTCGACCACCGATGACGGCACCCCCGTGCCCCGCCGACTCCCCCGCCGCCCGCTCGACTTCGTCGCCCGCGAACCCGAACTGCGCTGGCTGGACCGCGAATGCGGCCCCGACCGCACCGGCGACGGCCTCGCCCTCGTCGTCGGCCCGGCCGGCGCCGGCAAGAGCGCGCTGGCCCTCACCTGGGCGCACACCGCCGCCGCCGGCTACCCCGACGGCCAGCTGCACGCCGACCTGCGCGGTCTCGACCCGGCCGGACCGGCCGACCCCGGCGAGACGCTCGGCGCCTTCCTCCGCGCGCTGGGCGTCGACGAACCCGCCCTCCCCACCGACCGGGCCGGGCGCGCCGCGCTCTACCGCACCCTGACCCGGGACAAGCGCCTGCTCGTCGTCCTCGACGACGCGGCCGACGCCGACCAGGTCGCCGACCTCCTCCCGCACGGCCCCGGCTGCGCCGCCGTCGTCACCGGCCGAAACCCCCTGGAGGGCCTGGTCGCCGCCGAGGGGGCGGCCCTGCTGCGCCTGGCCCCGCTGCCCGGGTCCGACGCGCTGCGCCTGCTGGAACAGGTGCTGACGCCCAGTCGCCTGCGGGCCGAACCGGAGGCCGCCGCCCGGCTCGCCGCGCTCTGCGACCACCTGCCGCTCGCCCTGCGGATCGCCTCCGCCCGGCTGGCCGCCCGACCGGACTGGACGATCGCCGCACTCGTCGCCGACCTCGCGGACGAGCCCACCCGGCTGGCCGTCCTGGAGGGAGACGGCACGCTCGGCGTCTCCGGCGAACTGCTCCGCACCCACCGTCGGCTGTCACCGGACGCGGCCGAGTTGCTGACCGTCCTGGCCGCCCACCCGTCCCCCGAGGTGGACGTCCTCGCGAGCGCGGCCCTGCTCGGCGCCGACCCGGCCACCGCCCGCCGGGCGCTCGGCGAACTCACCGCCCACCACCTGCTGACCGGCACCCCGCACGGGCGGTACGGCCGGTCCGGCCTCGTGCGGCTGTTCAGCGCGCACCTGCTCGGGCGACGGCCGGAGGCGGACCGACAGCTCGCCGCGGAACGGCTGCTGGACTACTACCTGGAGGCCTCCCGCGCCTGCGCCGAGCACCTGGAGCCCGGCCAGGAGACGTACGGCGGGAGCGTCCACCACCCGCCGGCCCTGCCCGCGCCCGCCGGGCCCCGGGCCGCGATCGACTGGTTCCGGGCCGAGGAGCCGACCGTCCGCGCGCTGGTCGCCTCCGCCGGCCGCACCGACCCGGCGCGCGCCTGGCGGCTGGCCGCCGCCAGCGAACCGCAGTACTACGCCGCCGGGCTCTTCACCGAGTGGCTGAGCTGCATGACGGCGGGCCGGGAGGCCGCCGAGCGGTGCGGCGACCGGGTGGGCACCGCACGGTCCGGCGTCGCGCAGGCGAGCGCCCTGCTCGGCCTGCGCCGCTACCAGGAGGCGGTCGACCGCGGCCGCAGGGCCCTCGCCGACACCCGCCCCGAGGACGGCGCCGTCCACCTGCGGGCGCTCAACGCCCTCGCGGTGTCCAGCGCCCTCGTCGGCCGCGCGGACGAGGCCACCGCGCTCGGCGCCGCCGCGCTCGCCCACGCGACCGGCAGCGGCGAACCCCACCGCCTGTCCGCCACCCTCGCCCACGGCTCCCAGGTCAGCCTGCTGGTCGGCGACCGGGAGGGCGCCCTCCGGCAGGCCCGCGAGGCCCGCAACCTGCTGCCCGGATCGACGGTGACGATCTGCCACCTCTGGTCGATGCTCACCGAGGCCCACGCCCTCCAGCCGGTCGCCGACGAGGAGGCCTGCGAGATCGCCTGGCGCCGCGCGCTCGCCGCCTGCGAGGAGGCCGGGCTGCTGCACCTGCTCGCCCTCGCGGAGCAGTCCTACGCCGCCTTCCTCGCCGGCCGCGGCCGGTCGCCGGAGGCCGTCGAGCGGCTCCGGGTGGCGCTCGACCGCTACCGGGCGGACGGCCGGCTCCCGTCGTCCATGGGCGGTTTCGTCAGTGCGATCGAGGAACAGCTGGACGCGCTGACGCACCGCCGTTCCTGATGCATCGTCAGTTCAGGACCGTCAGTTCAGCGCGGCCTTGGCGACGCGCCCGCGGTCGACCGCCTTCGGGGCGTACCCGTGCTCGGCCGCGAGGACCGGGCGCATGGCGCGGATCGCGTAGAAGTTGCGGGACTTGACCGTCCCCGGCGGCACCCCGAGCTTCGCCGCCGCCTCCACCACCGACCGGTCCTTGAGGTGCAGTTCGACCAGCACCTCGCGGTGGTGCTTCTGCACCCGTCGCAGCGCAAGGGCGATGTCCCGGGAGGCCACCACCCGCTCGTACGGGTCCTCGGCGACCGGCCGGTCGTCCACCGACTCGCCGAGCGCCTCGGGCGCCCGGGAGGCCGCCATCCGGTAGTGGTCGATGGCGATCCGCCGGGCCACCGTGAACAGCCACGGGCGGCTGTGCTCGGGCCCGGCCTTCAGCGCCTCCGGGTTCTGCCAGGCACGCAGCAGGGTCTCCTGGAGGATGTCCTCGGCCTTGCCGCGGTCGCCGCGCGTGGTGCGCAGCAGGACGTTCAGCAGGTAGCCGCCGTGCAGCCGGTGGATCTCGGCGAGGTCCTGGGGGTCGAGGGTCGGTCGGCCCGCCCCCTTCGCGGTGGTCTCCGTGGCGGGCTGCACGGTGGCCTCCGCGGCGGGAGCGGGCCGGGCGGCGGACTCTGCGGGCTGCTGGACGCCGGGGGCGTTCGGGGCGACAGGCTGCTGGGACACGCACTACCTCACAGAGCGGTCGGGGTCAGGGGACAGTCCGACCGGATCCCCCCGGCGGCTGTGACCACAGGCTGTCAACGGCCGCCAAGGATGCGCCAACTCCGCGCCAACGTCGGCCCCCGTCCCCTTCCCCCACGAGGGCGGTCCGCCCTCAGGCCGCGTCCCGCTCCTCGTTGAGCGCCCGGACCAGGTCCTGCACGCCGTCCTCGCCGCGGTGCTCGATCAGCACGGCGACCCACGTGGTGAACCGCTCCCGCTCCTCGGCCGACCAGCCCGGCGCCGAAGGGTGCTCGTCCACGACCATCGCCGCCGCGAGCTCCAACAGCCCCGGCGACGACACCGGCCGCCAGCGCCCCGACGGCAGCCCGTTCAGCGCCACCCGCCGGGCGACGGCGATCACGTCCTCCGCCGCGCCCGGCGGCACCGCCAGCGCCGGCGGCCCCGGCACGGCCCGCGCACCCTCGGCCAGCAGTGCGGCGATCAGTTCACGCGGTTCCGCGCGCTCGGTTCCCATGTTTCGTCGTCCTCCCCCGTCCCGCGTCCGGGACTCGCTCCGTCGTTCCTTCGGGGCCGCCCGGAACCGGCCGGACGTGCCCCGGAGACGGTACCGATTGGTAGCCCGGTCCGGTCGGGGGTTTGCGGACAGCGGAACCCGCCCGGCCGGGCCTGGTCGCCGCCCGGCCGGCGGCTGGGCTCCGCGTCCTAGAAGGTGGTCCAGTCGTCGGCGTCCGGGGTGCCGAGCGTGCGGATCCGCTCGCCGTCGCGGTCGTCGAAGGTGTCCTTGGCGATCGTGAACGACCTGCCGTCGGGCCGCAGGCCGTACAGCACGACCTGCTCCTTGCCGATGCCGGTCAGCGACAGCCGCTCGCACTGGTGCGGTGCGACGACGTGCGTCGAGAAGCCGCCCCGCTTCGGGAACACCGCGTACGACGGGTAGGTGCCACCCGAGCACAGGACGAAGTTGTCGCCCGGCTGGGCCGGGATGCCCGGAGTGACGGGGACGCCCGGCTGGGCCGGAATCCTCGGCACCGCGGGGACGGTGGCCGCCTGCGCGGCGGTGACTCCGGTGAGGCCGACCAGGCCGACGGCCGCGAACAGCAGGCCGGCGGCACGGGTGGTGGTGCGCATGGGGTTCCTCCAAGCGTGGTCGGGACGCACGGTGCGCCCTGACCAGCTCAACGGGCCTCCCACTGAACGGGGTTCAGTACCGGACCGGCGGGCACGGCCCGCACGCCCGGAGGAACCCGTTGCCGTACCTGCCGCGCACCCGCCGCGCACCGGCCGCTGAACCCGCCGCGCACCGGCCGCCGTAGTTCCGGCTGGGCGGGCCGGCCCGGGGCGGGCGGAGGGGCGGCCCCTGCGGCGCACCGACGAACCGGGAGGGACACCCGATGGCCTACTCCGACGGCACACATCCGGGCTTCCAAATCCCTTGGACCGAGCTGCTGTCGGGCCCTGGAGCGGACGCCGGCCCGGACTACACCCCGGCCGAGTGGCCGGAGCCGGTACAGGTGCAGGTGCAGCTGCCGGAGCCGGTGCAGGTGCCGGAGCCGGCACCTGTCCCGATACACCGCCCTCCGGCCGCCCCCGCGCCCCGACCGCACGTTCGCCGAACACTGTTCCGCGAGTCGGCCGACCCCCGGCAGCAGATCGAGCGGGTCCGCGCCCCGCTGCTCGCCTGCCACCGCGTCGCGTTCCTCGGCACGCCCGCCGCCCCCGGCGACGCCTCCGCCGGACTCCCGGTCGCACTCGGCGCCCAACTGGCCGAGCACCGGTGCCACCAGGTGGCCGTCCTCGACCTCGCGCCGCCCCGGCCGGACGCCGCCGCGCCGACATCACCGCACGCGCTCAGCGCCCTGCTCACCGCCGCTCCCCTGCCGGACGCGTTCCGGCACGTGGGCGGCCGGCTGGCACTGCTGACGGCCCGCCCGGAGCACCCGTACGCCGACCACCGGCAGTCCCTCGCCGACCTCGGCACCCACTACCCCCTCGTGCTCGCCGACGCCACCGGCGCCGGCGACGATGCCCGGCAGGCGGCAATGGCGGCGGCCGACCAGGTGGTGATCCGCGCCGACGCCTCCGTCGCCGGGGCCCGCACCGCCTCCGCCCAGCTGGACCGGCTCGCCGCCGAGGGCCGCGGCGACCTGGCCCGGGGCGCGGTCGTGGCCTTCACCCCGGCGCCGGTCGGGGCTCCGAGCCCCGAC
>NZ_JBHVPD010000070.1:14731-56513 GCF_042887525.1 Kitasatospora sp. NPDC057936 | reverse complement strand
ACTGAACGCCTTCGAGATCACCTTCGACGGCCGGCTCTCCATCGGCCGCCGGTAATACAAATCAACCTGAGTTACACCGTTGGCTGGACACACCCCTACCGCCCAGGCCAGCAGACACCCTCGAACAGCCCACACTCGAACGGGTGGACCTTTATCGAAAAGGCGTCTATCCGCTGGAGGATCGACCTCCAGGTTGCCACCCCCGGCCTCGCCGCCCGCGCCGCCGACGCCCGCGTGGAGCGTGCCGACACCCACGCCGAGCGGTGGTCGGACCACGCGCCGGTGACGGTGGCGTACGCCGTGGCGGACTGAACGGCCGGCGGTCGCCGGAGAATCGTATGGAAATCAATAATTCCGGATGTACTTGATCGTGCATCGAGCATCCGGACGCACATCCCCGATGTGACCCTTGCCACAGCCGCGAGGGTCACATCATTCATTGGCGGCCGTTTACCTGGCCGAAACGATTCACGATGGCCTGATGCCGTGTGATCATTCGTCAAACCTTCATATTCGATGGCAGTGTGTGCGTAGCCGTACCACCCTTCTGCACCAAGTACACATGATCGTGTACACGATGACGAATGGCTGAACTGTGCGCACTACCCGGTCGGATCGCAACGACGCGACCACGCGGCCCCGCCTTCCAGACGAACAGCTCACGCTCCAGGAGTTCTCCCGGCTCGCCGGGCAGGTCGGGGGCTACCCCTATGTGAAGGTCGTACTCGACCGTCAGGAGTCGGTACTCCACTTCATCGACAGTGCCGACGGCACCCTCCACGTCCGGTACATCGCGAGCGAGATCCTCGGAATGTCGATCGACGAACTGGCCCGCGGGCTCGACGCGTTCAACGACGAGGTTTACCGGAATCCCGATCGCCGCTTCTATCTCGGCACCCTCGCGCACCACACCCACCACAGCCACCACACCCGCCACGGCGAATTCCTGTCCCTGGAAACGGTCGACGTCGACACCATGTCCCAGGAGATGCTGCGGCACTTCTTCCACCGGGTGCGCGAGCACGTCGACCCGGCGCTGCCGCTGGTCCTCAAGCCGGCCAACCACCGGCAGGAGGGCTACGTCGCCCGCATCCCGGAGAGCGAGATACCGCGCGTACTGTCCCACGAGCTCTACTCCACCGCCGCGTTCGTGCCGCTCGCGGCCGGGACGGCCCACGGGCGGCTGCGGGTGTTCCGGTCGGAGGAGGAGTACCGGGGTGATCCCGAGCCGCTGGCGTGGCACGACATCGTGGTGATGCCACGGGTGCCCGAGGACATCCCCCGGGTGTCCGGGATCATCCACACCGAGCACACCACGCCGCTCTCCCACATCAACGTGATGGCCGCCGGCTGGCGGATCCCCAACGCCGTCGGCCTCGGGGCCGTCGAACGGATCGAGCGTGCCGGGCTGGCCGGGCGGTGGGTGCGCTACCGGGTCGCGGCGGACGGCGAAGACTTCCACCTGGAGGCCGCGCAGCCGGGCAACCCCGGGGACACGCGGCCCGCCGCGCCGGGCGACCGCGTCGTCGTGGACGTGCCCGACCTCACGCCCACGCCGATCGCCCCGCTGTCCGAGCTGCGCGCCGGCGACCACGTCCGGTTCGGCACCAAGGCGGCGGGCCTCGGCGAGCTCACCCACCTGCTGCAGCACGGCTCGCCGCGCTGGCTCGGCTTCTACCGCGCGCCCCGGCCGCCCCGGGACAACCTGCTGCGCTACCTGGCCCGGCAGCTCGACCTCCCGGAGGACGCGGACGTCGCGGAACTCGACTTCGCCGCACAGCAGTTGGTGAAGGAGCACGCCCAGGTTCCGCGCGGGATCGTTCTGCCCTTCTCCCTCCAGCAGTGCTTCCTCGACTCGTCGGCAGAGCTCCGGGGAGTCGTCG
The DNA here is from genome assembly GCF_042887525.1 of Kitasatospora sp. NPDC057936. Classification (NCBI taxonomy): domain Bacteria; kingdom Bacillati; phylum Actinomycetota; class Actinomycetes; order Kitasatosporales; family Streptomycetaceae; genus Kitasatospora; species Kitasatospora sp. NPDC057936. The sequence continues at coordinate 54,630 of NZ_JBHVPD010000070.1, read as the reverse complement.
GAGCGATCGATTCGGCTCTGTCCGACGGGACTTCGGCCCAGCGGGTCGAGGAGCTCTGCCTCGAAGCGCAGCGGCTGATCCGCGCCGTCCCGGTACCCGGACCGATCCGCACCGAGATCGACCGGGCGGTCGGCCGGCACCTGTACGGCGCACCCGTCCTGGTCGTCCGCAGCTCCTCCAACGCCGAGGACCTGCCCGGCTTCTCGGCCGCCGGCCTGTACGAGTCGGTGGCGAACGTCGGGAGTGCGGGCGGCATGGCCCCGGGCACGACCCCGGGCGATGCGCTCCTCGACGCGGTCCGGGAGGTGTGGGCGTCGCTGCTGTCGCCGCGCGCGGTGCTGCTGCGGAGCCAGGCCGGCATCCCGCCGGAGCACTGCCGCATGGGCGTGATCGTCCAGGAGCAGGTGGGTGCCACCGTCGGCGGCGTCCTGGTGAGCTGCAACCCGCTGAGCCCGGGGGACTTCCGCAACGTCCTCCTCAACATCTCGCCGCGCTCGGTGACCGACGTCGTCACCGGCCGGGGCGCCCCGATCCAGTACCTGTGCAACACGATGGAGGGCGGCAGCCGCACGGTCTCGCTGGGCACCGCCGGCGCCGACCTGGACGGCGGGACCAAGGACGTCCTGGGCCGGCTGGCCCTGATCAGCCGGCTGCTGCAGTCGCACTTCTCGCCCGACGAGGCGTACGACGCCCCGGTCGACGTCGAGTGGGCGGTCGAGGGCGACCGGATCAGCCTGCTGCAGGTGCGCCCCTTCCGCACCGCCGGCTGACGAGTCCCGCACCTTTAGCCCCCAGCCCTGTGCAGGCCTGCGCGAGGCAGCTCGCACGTGCCGCCGGGCCAACTGAACTTCCTTCCGGAGAGCCGAAGTTGAACAAGATCCTGTACGTCTACGTCAAGGGCGGAGCCCCGCTCGAATACGCCTTCCCGCGCATCGCCGCCTGCGGCGAGCTGCACGTCCTCGCGCTGGCACCGCTGCCCACGACCGCGGAGGAGGTCTGGCGTCCGAGCTGTACGAGCATCGAACTCGTGCCGGACGCCCCGCGCGGCGACGAGCTCGTCGAGCTGATCGTGGAGCATGCGAAGGCCCTCGGGGCCGACGCGGTGCTGACCCTCTCGGAGTTCGCCGTGCTGGCCGTCGCGCACGCGGCGAGCCGGCTCGGGCTGGCCGGGGCCGGCGAGGGGATCCTCCGCGCCCGGGACAAGCGGCTGATGCGGGAGGCGTGGGCCGCGGCCGGCGTGCCGATACCCGCCTTCCGCCGGGTCGACAGCCTCGCCGACCTGGACGCCGCGCTGGCCGGGTTGACGCCCCCGCTGCTGCTCAAGCCGGCCTGGGGCGCCGGGTCGGTGGCACAGATCGTGCTGGACGCGCCCGAGGACGCCGCCCCGGCGTGGGAGGAGATCGAGCGCGGGCTGCGGGCCGGCAGCCGGGTCGGCATGAACGAGCTCTACGCCGCGGACACCGACCGGGACCGGCTGGTCGAGGAGATCGCCCAGGGCTCCACCGCGGGCTGGTACGAGGAGCCCGGCTACGGCGACTACGTGAGCGTGGAGGGGATCGTCGCGGACGGCGTCTACCACCCGCTGGCCATCACCGCCAAGCTGCCGACCGTGCCCTCCTTCGTCGAGGTGGCCAGCACCTCGCCCGCGGTCCTCCCGGTGCCGGTGCAGCGCCGGATCGAGGAGGTCTCGCGGCAGGCCGTCGACGCGCTCGGGCTGGAGAACTGCGGCACGCACACCGAGCTGAAGCTCATGGCGGACGGCGGGCTGGTGGTCATCGAGACCGCCGCGAGGTTCGGCGGCCTGCTGACGACCCGGCAGGTCCACGAGGTCTTCGGGCTCGACCCGATCGGCATGCTGGTGCGGCAGTTGCTCGGCGAGCGCGTCGACTACCCCGCGGCCATGCTCACCGACGGGGTGAGGGCCGCCGCGTCGGTGGCCGTCGTCCCGGCCGACGCGGCCGGGACGCCCTGGCGGAGCAGCCCGGTCTGGAACCCGCGGGCCGTGGACTGGCAGGGCCTGCTGTCGCCGGGCAGCACCATCGAGGCCGTGCCGGCCTTCACCCTGCCCGAGGGCGAGCCGGTCCCGGCCTTCGACCCGTCCGCGGGGTCGCGCAACTGGCTCGGCGTCTACCTGCTGACCGCCGTCGACGCCGCCACCCTGCACCGCGACTGCAACGCCGTGCTGAACGGCCTCGAAGCCGCCCTGCACCGGGCCTCCTCCTGATCCCGCCCGTCCCGACGACCGAGGTTCCTCCCATGCGCGTACTGTTCGCCGGCGCCCCCGGCTTCGGCCACCTCTTCCCGCTGGTCCCGCTCGCCAGGGCGATGCGCGGGCTCGGCCACGAGGTCGCGGTGGCCTCGATGGACGGCGGCGAGCCGGTCGCCGCGTCCGGGCTGCCGTACCTGTCCATCGCCCCCGGCGTCGACTGGCGCAAGGAGATCAGGGAGGCCGGCCGCACCCGGCGGCCCGACCTGATGGAGCGGGTGATCGCGACCAACTCGGCCGACCGCGAGGCGTTCGTGCCGCTCGCAGCCCACGTCAACAGCCGGGTGGCCGACGCGGTGGTCGAACTCGCCGCACGGTGGCGGCCGGACCTCGTGGTGTACGAGTACCAGTTCCCGGTGGCCCTGCTCGCGGCGGCCCGCCTGGGCGTGCCCGCCGTCCAGCACGACCTGGGCTTCGTCCGCACCCCGAAGCTGCGCGCGCTGATGCTCGCCGAGATGGCGGACACCTTCGCGCGGCACGGGATCGACCGGCTGCCCGAGCCGGCCGAGACCATCGACCTCGCACCGCCGAGCACGACGGGGGGCGACCTGTACGGCTGCTCGATGCGGCCCGTCTCGTACAACGGCGAGGGCGGCGTCCCGGCACCGCTGACCGCACCCGCCGGCCGGCCGCGCGTCGCGGTGACGCTCGGCACCGTGCCGCCCAAGACCGACGGCCTGACCAGGGTCGAACGGGTGATCGCGGCGGCGGCCGGCCTCGACGCGGAGTTCGTGCTGGCCACCGGCGAACTCGACCTGAGCACGCTCGGCACGCTGCCGGACAACGTCCGCGCGTACGGCTGGGTGCCGTGGCGGGCACTGCTGGACACCTGCGCGGCGGCGATCCACCACGGCGGCAGCGCCAGCGCGCTCGGCGCGCTGGACGCGGGCGTCCCGCAACTCGTGCTGCCCGACGGCTCCGACCGCTTCATCACCGCGGACGCCGTGCACGCCCGCGGCGCGGGGCTCCGGGCGAGTGCCGAGGAGATCGGCCCCGCGCTGCTGGAGCGGCTGCTCACCGACGAGGGGCTGCGCCGGGCCGCGCGCGAGGTCGGCGCCGAGATCGCGGCGATGCCGAGCCCGGCGGACGTGGCGCAGCGGCTCACCGGCCTGGCCGGCGCCACCCGCTGAGCCGGGCGGCCGGTGCCCCGGCCGCGAACGCGCGGCCGGGTCCGGCCCGTACCCGCCGCCCGGCCCGCCGGGGTCGCCCGGGTCCCGGCCCTCGGCCCCGGGCGGCCGGGAACGGCGACCTCACGCAGGCGTCCGTGCTCCGGCCGACCGGAGCGGTCAGAACGGTCCGGTGCCCAACTGCTCCGCCAGGAAGCGTTCGAGGGGCGTCAGCGGAACCTCCGGGCAGAGCCGTTCGGGGTGCCACCGGCCCGGCCCCTCCTCCTCGGGCGGCAGGACCGGAACGTGGACCCAGGAGCTTCCGTAGCTGATCAGCATGGACCAGAACGCCCGGGCACACCGCCGGCCCCAGGAACGCAGGATCCCGGACACGCGACGGCGCGGGCGCCGCGCTGCTCGGCACCGAACCGCGCGCGGGCGGATCAGAGCGTGGGACGCCCGTCACTGAGCAGCCCGGCGTTGAGGAGCGCCAGGATGCGGGAGGCGCGCTTGGGGTCGGTGTGCTCGGCCAGCAGCGCCTCCCGGGTGGGGAAGTGCCGGTAGAGGGTGCCGATCCCGAGCGGCGCCGCCATCGCGATGGTGCTCGGCGCGCGGCTGATCGACAAGCTGGGCAGCGGGCCGACCTCCTTCATCGGCGGCATGGTCAGCATCGTCGCCACCCTCCCCTTCGTCGCCATCGGCTCCGACACCAACTACTGGTACCTCGGCGCCGCGATGGTGGTGCGCGGATTCGGCATCGGCCTGTGCGCGATGCCCGCGATGACGGCCGCCTACCGGGCCGTCTCGCCGATGAAGGCGGGACCGGGGGCACTGTGGCATGCCCGGCGCGGCACACCCGGCCCAGCGCGCCTGACCCGGCGCGCCCGGCGTCGGCCCCGAACCCGGTTGCCCTGTCCATTACATGGCGTTACGTTTTCGTTACGTTCGATTGGGAAATCTGGGTGGAGCCCACTTGCTGACGTAGGTTTGGGTAAGGCCTAAAGAGATCAACGCGGGGGAAAGCAATGCTCAGCAGGCGTGTACGGGACTCCTATCGGCGGTTAAGGGACTCGCGCCAGGGCCGGAGCCGGGACGCCCACTTGCAGACCCACAGCCGTCGGTTGATGCGGCGGCTGGAGCTGCCCGTGCCGCTCGACCCGGCGGAGCTGTGCGAGCGGCTCGGCGAGGACCGCGGCACGCCGATCCGGCTGATGCCGTGGGAGCTGCCGGTCGACGGGCCGTTCGGCATGCTGATATCGCGCCCGCACGAGGACGCCATCGTCTACCAGTCCCACACCACCAAGGCCCACCAGGCCCACATCATCCTGCACGAGGTCGGCCACATCGTCGCGTACGACCTCGCGGGCGGACGGCCCACCGAGGCCGGGCCGCACGGGTGTTACTCCGACCGGGACGAGCGGGACGCCGAGGTCATCGCCTCCACGATCATGCGGCACGCGATCACGCTCGGGCGCCGGGCGCAGCGCTACGGCATCGACGAGCCCTGGCAGCCCTCGGTGTACAACAGCCTGGTCCTGACCGACGGGCTGACGTGAGGGCGTTCGACTGCGTCGCCATCGTCACGCTGCTCGCCGGTACCGCCTGGACGCTGCCCGCGCTCGTCCGCCGCCGCTTCCGCGATCCCATGCGGCTGCACCTGAGCCTGTCCCTGCTGTTCATGGGGCTGGGCAACCTGCTGGCGCAGCCCCGCCTGGTCGCCCTCCTCGACCGGCGCACCACCGCCGGGGTCGCCAAGTGCAGCTACAACGCGCTGGTCCTGGTCGGGCTCTGCCTCATGGTCTCGTTCCTGCGGGAGCGCCCGATCAACCGCCGTACGGCCGGGCGCTCGTGGGAGGTGCTGCTGTGCGCGGCCTGTCTGGCGGGCATGGTCGCGATGACCGTCCTGCTGCCGCCGCCGCTCCGCAACCACACCCTGACCAGCCACTTCCTGGTCGACTGGCGGGTGCGGGTGTTCTACGACCTGGGCAACGTCTTCCTGTTCTCCGGGTACGCCGCGTGCGCCCTGCTCGCCCTGCGGCACTCGCGCGCCGGGCACCCGCTGCGCAGATGGTCCCTGGCGGTCATCGCCGCCGGCCTGATCGGGCTCGACCTGAGCTGCGTCTTCCGCGTGCTGTGGGTCAACCTACCGGGGCTGCGCGCGCCCGGGACGCCGGTGACGTACGACGAGGACTTCGGCTTCGGCATCGCCGCCACGATCGTGGTGTGCGCGGGGCTGAGCCTGCCGTTCTTCGTGGGCCTGTTCCAGCTCCGGCGGGACCGGCGCGACCACCGCGCGCAGTACCACGGCCTGGAGGCGCTGTGGCAGCGGGTGGCGGCCTTCTACCCCGAACTGATCCTCGACCAGCGGAGTTTCGTCGGGCGGCAGCTGGGGCCCGTCGCGGACTACGCCTCGGCGACGTACCGGCGGTACGTCGAGTGCCGGGACGGGCTGACCCGGCTCGGCCCCTACCTCCGGCTCGCCGCCGACGAGTTGGCGCCCGGCGGGGACGGTCTGCCGAAGGATCCGCGCGCGGCGGCCCGCATCGTCGACCGCGCGCTGCTCCTGTACGGGGCGCAGTCGCTGGGCGAGGCGGCGCCGAAGACGAACGCGCTGTTCATCCCGGGGCCCCGCGAGGCCTCCGACGACTACGAGAGCGACCTCGTCGGGCTGATCGAGATCTCCCGCGAGCTGCGGGCGCTGCGGGCCCAGCGCACGGGCGCGGCGTAGCCGCCCGGGCCGGTGCGCCGCCCGGCGCACCGGCCCGAGGGTGCGGGAACCCTACGGCACCAGGACGAACTTGCCCCGGAATCCGCCGGCCTCCAGCCGCCGGTGCGCCTCGTGCGCGTCGGCGAACGGGAGGACGGTCGTCCGCGGCCGCACACCGGCGTCGCGGGCGGCGTGGGCGGCCACCTCGGCCAGGTCCGCGCGGTCCAGCTCCACGCCGTGGAGGACGAACTCCACGTCCGGGCGGCGGGCCGGGTCGGGCGCGGCGAACGGGACGAGGGTCAGGAACGTGCCGCCCGGGCACACCGCCTCGATCAGGTCCGGGGCGCCGCCGGCGTCCACGACGACGTCGTAGGCCTTCGCCTCGACGCGCGCCGGGTCGGTCAGCACCGCTCCCCCGCCCGGGCGGCCGAGGCGCAGCGCCCGGCAGGCCTCGGCGTCGCCGGGGCGGACGAGGAGGTCGGTGGTGGTGTCCGGCTCGTCGAGCAGCCGGACGGCGAGCTGTCCGCCGAGGCTGCCCTGGGCGCCGACGAGCAGCACCCGGCGGCCGGCCCGGACGGGGGTGCGGCGCAGCGCCTGGACGGCGGTGACGCCGGCCAGCGGCAGGGCGGCCGCGTCGACGAGGTCCAGGGCGTCGGGGACGCGGACGACGTACTCGGGGTCGAAGCGGACGTACTCCGCCATGCTGCCGACACCGGTGCCCAGTTGGGCGGTCATCGCCATGACGCGGTCGCCGGCGGTGTAGCCGCAGCCGGCGGGTGCGTGGGCGACGGTGCCGGCGAGGTCCCAGCCGAGGACGGCCGGGAGGGCGGTGGGGATCAAGCCCGAACGGGTGGCCAGGTCCACGGGGTTGACGGCGGCGGCCGCCACCCGGATGACGAGTCCGTCCCCGTCCGGTTCGGGCAGGTCGAGGAGGCCGAGTACCTCCGGGCCTCCGGTGCGCGTGATCCCCACGGCCTTCATCGTGCGGTGTCCTCCCCGGGACTCGGCGCCGGAGGCCTCGGGGCGTCCAGCGCGTCCATGATCGACAGTAGTTGCTCGCGGACCTCCGGGGTCATCCCGCCGGCCCGCATCGCGATCGAGCGCACCTGCCGGTCGGCGAGGACGGAGGCCCAGGCCGGGTCGTCGGCCGCGTCGGCGGCCGTCTCCTCGTTGATGAGCGCCCCCACCGAGACCGGGAGGGTCATCGGGCGGGCGCGGAAGTACTGCACGATCGCGGCGAGCACGCTGATCGTGGGGTTGGTCTGCGAGCCGTTGCGCAGGGCGGCCAGGTAGCTCCTGGAGATGGTGACGTCGTGGGACGGGTCCTCGGAGATCGCCTGGGCGACCTCGGACGTGGAGGGTTCCCGGCGGCGTCCCACGGCGTCCGTGGTGGCTGCATCCGCGAACCACGCGTTGAGGCGTTCCGCCAACGTGGCCATGTCCGTCTCCCTGGGCTCCGGCGCCTCGGGTCGGGACGACTCGGCGCGACGTTCGGTGACGGCAGGGTAGACGCTAGCGCTTCGCCTGTGAAGTCGCCAAGGTTCTCGAAGTCTAACACCAGCGCCACCTCATCAACACACCTGCCAATATAGTGGCAGCAAGTGCTAATATACTGGCGTTTGCGATCGCCACAGAGACAATCGTCCTGTGAGAAGGTCCTGCGTCGCCCCGGCCACCCGGGGTGCGGGAGCCCTGGCAGTCCAGGGCGCAGGAGCCCCGGGAGGCCGGGGACGCAGGACCGCCCGAACCCTTCCGAATCCGGAGGAGACATGCGCAGCGGTACGACTTTCACCCAGGGCCTGCGGCACAGCGTCGACGACGGCCGGGCCGGCGGCCCGGCGTGGACGGTGGAGGCCGTCCGCCAGGTGCGCTACCACGTCGTCAGCTCCGACCACCTGTTCGCGCTCGACAACACGGCCCTCCTCGACGGCTGCCCGGACGCGCCCATGCGCGCCGGCGACCGCCGCCTCGTCGTCATCGACGAGAACGTCGACAAGCTCTACGGCGGCCGGATCCGCGACTACTTCACCTACCACCGCGTCGCGGTCACGATGCTGCCGCTGCGGGCGGACGAACCCGTGAAGGAGTGGGAGTCCGTCCTGCGCGTGGTCGACGCCATGAACGACTTCGGCATCGACCGCCGCCGCGAGCCGGTCCTCGCCATCGGCGGCGGCGTGCTCACCGACATCGTCGGCTTCGCCGCCAGCCTCTACCGGCGCGGAACCCCGTACATCCGCATCCCCACCACGCTGATCGGCCTGGTCGACGCCGGGGTCGGCGTCAAGACCGGCGTCAACTACGGCCTCGGCAAGAACCGCCTGGGCACCTACGCCCCGGCGACGGCCACCTTCCTGGACCGCACCTTCCTGCGCAGCCTCGCGCCGCGGCACATCAGCAACGGCCTCGCCGAGATCATGAAGATGGCCCTCATCCGCTCCGAGGAACTGTTCGCGCTGCTGGAGTCCTGGGGCGCCGCCGTCCACGCGGACCGGCTCCAGGGCTCCACCGGGGAGCTGGCCGCCGCGTCGGACGCGATCGTCGCCGAGGCCATCCACCTGATGCTCGAAGAGCTCCAGCCCAACCTGTGGGAGTCCCACCTGGAGCGGTGCGTGGACTACGGGCACACCTTCAGCCCGACCGTCGAGATGCACGCGCTGCCGGAACTGCTGCACGGCGAGGCCGTCATGATCGACATGGCCCTCACCACCGCGCTGGCCACCCTGCGCGGCGACCTCTCCGAGGAGCAGGCCGACCGGATCTACCGCGTGGCCACCGCGCTCGGACTGCCCGTGTGGAACGACGTCCTGGCCGACCCGGCGCTCCTGGAAGCCGCCCTGCTCGACACCGTCCGCCATCGCGACGGCCACCAGCGGCTGCCGCTGTCCGTCGGGATCGGCCGGCACCACTTCGTCAACGACGTCACCCCGGCCGAACTCCGCGCCGCCACCGAGCTGTTGCGGCGCAAGGCCGCGGTGGCCGGGCACACCCCGGCCGGCTACGCGCGGGTGAGCGCGTGAGCGAGCGCAGCGAGGTGGGCGTGAGCGCCCCCCACGGCGGGGCCCGGCCCGTCACCGCCGTCGTGATCGGCGGATCCACCGGCATCGGCCGGGGCGTCGCCGACGCGTGGGCCGCCGAGGGCGTCGAGACCCACGTCCTCAGCCGCTCCCGGCCCGCCGGACCCGGCGCCGACCTGCTCGCCTGGCACCCGCTGGACCTGCGCGACGGCGACGCGGCGCGGGCCGCCCTGCGCTCCGGCATCCCGGCCCGGGTCGACCTGGTCTGCTACTCGGCCGTGTACTTCACCGACCGCCGCGAGCCCTTCACGGACGTCCACGAGGCCGACTGGCTGGACCAGTTCGCGGTCAACGTGCACGGGCTGGCGTGGACCCTGAAGGAGACGCTGCCCGCCCTGCGCGCGGCCGGCCCCGGCCTCTTCCTGCACATCTCCTCCGAGGTGGTCTACAACGCGGGCCCGAACCGGTCCGGCTACGCCGCGACCAAGGCCGCCGCCGACTCGTTGGTCCGATCCGTCGCCCAGGAGACCGACCCCGCCGAGGTGACGTTCGTCCAGGCGCTGCCCGCCGGGATGGTGGACACCCCCGGCATCCGCGCCCGCCGGCCGGCGGGCTTCGACTACGGGACCTACATGACGCCCGCGCACTTCGGGCCGCTCGCGGCCGAACTCGTCCGCACGCGCGGGGTGCCGTACGCGGGCGAGGCACTGGTCGTGCACGAGGACCGGAGCTGGACGCCGGTCCGCGCAGGGACCCCGCAGTCCCAGTCCCGCCCGCCGGCCCAGTCCGGCGCGCCGTCACTGTCCCCGTCCGGCGCCTGAGCGCGCCCGACTCCCTGTCCCCGAGCACGACGTCGAGGAGGACCCGTGCCACAGCTCCAGGCACACACACTGCTGTTCGACATGGACGGAACCCTGGTGGACTCGACCGCCCTGGTCGAGTCCACCTGGGCGGACTTCAGCGGGCGGCACGGGCTGGACCTCGCCGAGGTCCTCGCCTACGCCCACGGCCGCCCCACCCGCGAGACCGTGCACCGCTTCGTCGCCGACGCGCCGCTCGCGGCGTCCGAGACGCGGCGGCTGGTCGCGCACGAGGAGTCGGAGACCGCCGGCATCACGGCCATGCCGGGCGCCGCCGCGCTCCTCGCCGCGCTGCCGCCCGGCTCCTGGGCGGTCGTCACCTCCGCGAGCCGCCGACTGGCCGAAGTGCGGCTCGGCGCGGCCGGACTGCCCGTACCGGAGCTGCTGGTCAGCGCCGACGACGTCACCCGCGGCAAGCCCGACCCACAGGGCTACCTGCTCGCCGCCCGGCGGGTGGGCGTGGAACCGCGGGAGACCGTCGTCTTCGAGGACTCCCCCGCCGGCATCCGCGCCGGACTGGCCTCCGGCGCGCGCACGGTGGTCATCGGCGGCTGCGCCGACCACGACCACGAGGCGGAGCGGCACCCCGACTTCCGGGGCTTCGCGGTGGCCCCGGCCGACCCGTCCCGCCCCGGCGTGACGCTCACCGTGCCGGAACCCGTCGCCGACGGCCGGCTGGTGCGGCCGTGACCGGGACAACGGCCCCGGCCGCGACCACCCTCGCCGCCGACGTCGGCGGCACCTGGGTGCGCTGGCGCGCCGGGGGCCCCGGGAGCCCGGTCGAGCGGGTGCCCGCGCCCAGCCGGCTGCGGCACCCGGAACGGGCCGTCGCGGACCTGCGGCGGGACATGGTCGAGCTGCTCGGCGGGGCCGCCCCGCCCGGCGCCAGGGCCGCCGTCTCCTTCGGCGCGGCCATCGACCACCTCACCGGCGTCGTCCACGGCTCGGCCCCGCTGTGGGGCGCGGCGGACGAGCCGTACGACCTCATGGCCGCCCTGCGCGAGCACCGGCCGGACGTCACCTGGACCCTCGTCAACGACGTCACCGCCGCCCTCGCCGACTTCGCCGTCAACCACGCCCGCCCCGGCACCCGGCGCGTCGCCTACCTGACCGTCAGCAGCGGCATCGCGCTGCGCACCGCCGACCTGGAGCGGACGGTGATCCCCGTCGACGCGTGGGGCCTGCAGGGCGAGGTCGGGCACCTGACCGTCGCCTGCCCGCCGGACCTGGCCGGGCTGCCGTGCGAGTGCGGCGGCCCCGACCACCTCGCCTCGCTCGCCGCCGGCCCCGGCTTCGTCCGGGTCGCCGAACGCCTGGGCCTGCCGGAGGCCGCACGGGTGGCCGACTGGCTGCCCGGCGCGCTCGACGCCGGCGACCCGGCCGCCCGGCGGATGCTCGGCCTGTGCGTCGAACCGGTCGCCCAGCTGATCCGCACCCTGTGGTGCCTCGACCCGCACCTGGACCTGCTCGGGCTCGGCGGCGGCGTCGTCGAGGGCCTCGGCGCGCACTACGCCACCGAGCTGCGCCGCCGCCTGGCCGCCTCCACCTCGTACGCCGCCCGCGGCTACGGCCGGGCCTGGCTCGACGACCGCCTGGTGCTGTGCGGCCCCGGCGACGTGGACGCGCTGCGCGGCGCCGAGTGCATCGGCCACTGGCCGCCGAGGATCGCCCGGTGAGCGCGGCGAGCACCGTGAGCCCGGTGCGCCCGGCCGGCGCCGCGAGCACGTCCAGCGCCACGAACACGACCGGCGCCCCGACCCCGGCCACGCATCGCGCGCTGGTGCGCCGTGCCCCGGACCGCCACGGCCGCACCCTCGTCGACGTCGCCGAGGTGCCCACCCCCGCGCTGCGGCCGGGCGACGCGCTGCTCGCCCCCGCCGTGGCCGGCATCTGCGGCACCGACTGGCAGATCCTGCGCGGCCTGCGCGACGACCCCACCCCGGTGCTCGGGCACGAGGGAGTGGCGTACGTCGTCGAGCCGGGCGACACCGGGCTCGCCCCGGGCACGCCCGTCACCGTGAACCCCACGCACCCGGACGACCCGTCGTTCCTGCTCGGGCACAACCTGCCCGGCCTGTGGGCGGAGCTCGCCCGGATCCCGGCGTCGGCGGTGCGCGCGGGCCTCGTCGTCCCGGTGCCGGACAGCGCCGTGCGCCCCCGGGTCGCCTCGCTGGCCGAGCCGCTCGCCTCCGTCCTGTACGGGCTGCGCACCACGCTCCACCTGGTGCGCCCGGCCTCGCTGGTCGTCTGGGGGGACGGCATCGTGGGCCGCCTCGCCACCGAGCTGTGGCCGCGCGAACTACCGGGCCTGCGCGTCCTGTTGGCCGGCCACGGCGACGGCGCCGTCCACCCGGACGACCCCGCGCTGCCGGCTCTGCTGGCCGCCCTGCCCGGACCGGTCGCCGCGGTGATCGCCACCCCGCGCACCGGCACCCCGGACGCCCTGCGGGCGCTGGACCGCCTCGTGCCGGGCACGCTGGTCGTGGACGTGCACGCCGGACTGCCCGCCGGCCCGGTCGAGATGACCGCCGGCCCGGTCGACGTCACGGCGGTGCGCGCCGAGCACTGCGGCGGCGCGCCGTGGCCGCCGCGGGCCACCAGCCTCGCCCGGCCCGCCGGTCCGCTGCTCCTGCACGGCCACCGGGGCGTGTCGGGCGACCACCTGCGCGAGGCCGTCGCCCATCTCACCGCCCCGCGCGAGGCGCTGGGCCGGGACGTCCTCACCCACGAGGTCGGGCTCGACGGGGCCGCCGAGCTCGTCAACACGGTCCTGACCACGCGGCGGCGCGCCGCGGACGGCCGCCGGGTCCTCAAGGCGGCGATCCGGGTGGCACCTCCGCGGGACCGGCAGTACGGGGTCGGGGGTGGCCGGTGACCGCCCTCCTGGTGGCCGCACCGCAGTGGCGGATCGCGGACAACCGGACGGCCGCCGCCCGGGCCGCGCTCGCGGCCGGGGCGGACGCGCTCCAGCTGGACTTCGGCGGGGCCCACCGGGGCCCGTTCCTCGACGACCCCGCCGAACTCGCCGCCGCCCAGGGGATCGCCGGGATCCTGCCGGTCCCCGTCCTGGCGGTGAACCACGCCAACGACCTCGGCCTGGCCCTCCCCGACGGCACGGCCAACCCCGCCGCCCTCGCCCTGCTGCGCCGGGCCCTGGACTGCGCCCTGCGCCTGGGCGCCCGGGTCCTGCACGTCCCGGGCTTCCGGCGCAGCCTGCCCGTCACTCCCCACCTACGCGCCGGGACGGCCGAGTTGCTGCAAACCCTGGGCGACGAAGCCGACGCGGCCGGGCTGACGCTCGCCTACGAGTCACCGCTCGACGCCGAGGACAGCCTCGCCCTCGCCCGCGCGGTGGGCCGCCCGGCCCTGCGCCTCGTCCTGGACACCGGCAACCTGCTCGACGCCGGCACCCCGCCCGCCGGCTTCGCCCGCGCCGTCGCGGCGGCCGGACTGCTCCTGCCCGACCTGCACGTCAAGGACCCCTCGCGCCCCACGACCTGGCGCGGCATCCGCACCGAACTGCCGGACCTGCTGCGGCACGCCGGCGCCCGCACGGTGCTCGTCGAGAACGACTACCGCCGGGCCCCCGGCCGCCTGCGCGCCGACGTCACCGCGTGCCGCGAGGCGTCCCGGCACACCCGTCACACCCGGCACACCCCTCACACCGCTCCCAGGGAGAACGCCCCGTGAAAGCCATCCTGCTGACCGCACCGCGCACGGTGACGATCGCCGAGGTCGACCCGCCCGTACCGGGCCCCGGCGAGGTGCTCGTCCGGGTCGGCCTGCTCGGGTTCTGCGGCACCGACCTCGGCTTCTTCGACGGCACCAGCAACTACCTGCGGGACGGCCTCAAGAGCTACCCGTTCGTCCCGGGCCACGAGTGGGTCGGCACGGTGTGCGGGACCGGCCCCGGCGTCGACGCCGGCTGGGCCGGACTCCGGGTCTCCGGGCACAACTTCCGGGTCTGCGGGCGCTGCCCGGCCTGCCGGGCGGGCCGGATCCGCTACTGCCCCGACCGCAGCGAGATCGGGGTGCTGGGGCCCCGACCCGGCGCCGGGACCGAGCTGCTGACCGCCCCGGTGGACACCCTGACCCGGATCCCCGACGCCCTGTCCGACACCGCCGCCGCACTGCTGGAACCCACCGCGGCGGCCCTGCATGCGGTGGACCGGATCGCGGTGGGCCCGCACGACCGGGTCGCCGTGCTCGGCGGCGGCACCCTCGGGCTCGCCGCGGCCCAGGTGACGCGGGCGCTCGGTGCGGACACCGTCGTCCTCGACCCGCACCCCGCGGCCCGCGAGCTCGCGGCCGCCCTCGGCCTGCCCGCCCTGGCGGCGCCGGGCGAGCGGGACCAGGGGGCGTACGACGCCGTGGTGGAGGCCTCCGGCAGCGGCGCCGCCGTCCGGGCGGCCGTCGGCCTGGTCGCCCCGGGCGGCCGGATCGCCCAGCTCGGCACGCCCCACCACCCCGTCGACGGCTTCGACGCCGCCGCACTGGTGATCAAGGACGTCACGCTGCACGCCGCGCTGTCCGGGGTGGGCTACTGGGACCGGCTGGTGGAGCTCGTCGAGTCGGGTGCCGTCGACCTGGACCCGCTCGTCGACCGGGTCTTCCCGCTGGAATCCGTGGAGTCCCTGGACGCCGCGTTCGCCCACCTCGCGTCCCCGGACCGCCGACGGCCCAAGGTCCTGGTGCGCATCGGGGCGGAGCAGCCGGGCGGCGTGGCCGAAACCGCAGCGGCGCTGGTGAGTTGATGAACGGAACGGACCCCGGCGCGGACCGTCCCGGCGCGGACCGCCCCGCCCGGATCGACGCGCGCACGGCGGCGCGGCTGGCCACCCTGGCCGCCGCCGCCTTCGTCTACGTCACCTTCGAGGTCTTCCCCGTCGGCCTGCTCCAGGACATGGCGGACGACCTCGGCGTCCCGGCCGGGCGGATCGGGCTGCTGCTCAGCGGCTACGCCGTCGTCGCGGCCGTGGTCACCATGCCGACCGTCGCGCTCGCCGCGCGGGTCTCCCGCCGCACGGCCCTGCTCGTCTGCCTGCTCGTCCTGCTCGCCGCCGAGCTCATGGCCGCGCTCGCGCACGACTACCCGACCATGGTGACCAGCCGGGTCGCCGCCGCGCTCACGCACGGAGTGCTGTGGTCGCTGATCGCCCCGGAGGCGGCCGGACTGGTGCCGCGCGAGCGGGTGGGCACGGCGACCGCGGCCGTCTTCGGCGGCGCCACCCTGGCATCGATCGTGGGCAGCCCCGGGACCACCCTGATCGGGCAGCTGATCGGCTGGCGCGCCACGGCACTGCTGCTCGCGCTCGCCACCGCGGCCGTGACGGGCGCCCTGGCGTGGGCCCTGCGCCGACGACCGGAGGGCGGGCCCGCCGAGGCGCCCGCACGGACGGGCGAGGGCGTCCGCATGGACCGGCGCGCGGTGCTGACGCTGTGCGGGGTGGCGCTCGTGCTGGTCACCGCGCACTTCCTCAGCTACACCTACTTCTCCGTGCTCGTCGCCGGCATCACCGGCTCGGCCGGGTCCGTGGTCACCCTGCTGACGGTCTTCGGACTGGCCGGCGCCGCGGGCACGTTCCTCGTCGGCCGCCACAACGACACCGCCCCGCGCCGGACGGCCACCGCGACGATGACGGCCTTCACCGCGGGCGTCGGCCTGCTCCTGCTCGGCTCCGCCCCGCTGCCGGGGGCCGTCGCCGCCGCGGTGGCCACGGTGGCCGTCGCCCTGTGGGGCGGGGCGTTCGCCGCCGCCGGGCCGGTGTTCCAGACCGGGATCATGCGCCTGGCGGGCGACGACGCCGACCGCGCGTCCTCGATCTACGTCACCGGCTTCCAGATCGGCATCGCGAGCGGCTCGGCACTCGGCGCGGCCCTGCTCGACGGCTCCCCGGCCTGGCTGCCCGCCGTCTCGACGGCCCTCGCCACGGCCGTCCTGCTCGCCGTGACGCTCCGTCGCCCGATCCCGGAGGCGAACCCGGCCGGCGCTCCGGAGGCCGTCGAGCAGCAGCGCAGCCCATCGGCCGGCGGATGTCAGCTCCTCCCAGGCCATCGGCCCGGGGGCGTATCCGGCGTACATCCCCGGGGCGACGCGCAGGGCCGGCGCGGCTGAATACGATCTCCGTATGGAAGAGCTTCTCCAGCGTCTCTCGACATCGAAGCGCGTGACCTGGCTGATGTCACAGGCCGTGGTGCTGGCCACCGCCGGCTTGTATGCGCTGATGCTCCCCTTGACGATGCCGGCCCCTGAGCACGGCCTGTTCCGGTTCCCCGACCTCGGGGGCTTCCAGAAGATCGGTCTCTGGCTCCTGCTCGCCCTGCCGGTCCTGCTCGTGCGCCGTCTGCCGGCGGCGGTCTTCACGGCGGTCCTGGGCGAAGCGGTCCTCGGCGACGCCTTCGGCGCGCGGCCCTCGATCGTGTTCGTCCTGCTCGTCGGCTTGGGCGGGTACCTCGCCGTCCGGCGGCCGAAGGCTGCCGCCGTCGGCTCCGTCGCGAGCGTCGTGGCCGCGTTCTTCAACGACCTCCACGGCCGCGAGCAGTCCGTCGGCGACGCGTCCCAGTGGGCCGGGGGGTTCGCGTTGTGGTTCGCGGTCGCGTGGGTCTTCGGCGGGGTGTACCGCAAACGCCGTGAGTACCTCGAAGCCCTGCAGGAGCAGACCGCGGCCCGCGTCGTCATGGCCGAGCGGCTGCGGATCGCCCGCGAGCTGCACGACAGCGTCGCGCACAGCATCGGGATCATCACGGTGCTGTCGGGAGCGGCGGCGCGGGTCGTGGAGACCAAGCCCGAGCAGACGCGGCAGGCGCTGGCCGGCATCGAGACCACCGGCCGGGAGACGCTGCTGGAGCTGCAGCGCATGCTCGGGGCGCTCCGCCGCGCCGAGCCCGACGACGCCATGCCGCAGGCCGCTCCGCTGGCGCCGGCCGGCAGCCTGGCCGACGTCCCGCAGCTCGCCGAACGCACGGCCGGCGCCGGGGTGCGGGTTCAGGTGACCTGGCGGGGCGAGCGGCGTCCACTGCCGCCGGAGATCGAACTGTCGGCGTTCCGGATCATCCAGGAGTCGGTGACGAACGTGGTGCGGCATTCCAGGGCGCGGACGTGCCGGGTCGCGGTCGGTTACGAGCCGGAAGGGGTGACGATCGAGGTGGTGGACGACGGGGACGACGCTCGCGGCGGGCCCGGCCGGCCGAGGCTCTCCGCGGCCGGAGAGAGCGGCTTCGGCCTGCTCGGCATGCGCGAGCGGGTGACGTTGCTGTCCGGCCAGTTCAGCGCCGGCCGGCGTCCGGAGGGCGGGTTCCGGGTGACGGCGAGGCTCCCGGTATGAGCGTGCGGGTGCTGCTGGTCGACGACCAGCCGCTGATGCTGGTCGGGCTCGGGATCCTGATCGGCGACACCGACGACCTGGAGGTGGTCGGCGAGGCCGGCGACGGCCGTGAGGCGGTGCGCCTGGTGCGTGAACTGCGGCCGGACGTCGTGGTGATGGACATCCGGATGCCGGGCATGGACGGGATCGAGGCGACCCGGCAGGCGACCGCCGAGCCGGACCCGCCCAAGGTCCTGGTGCTGACGACCTTCGACGACGACGAGTACGTCTACGGCGCACTGCGCGCCGGGGCCAGCGGATTCCTGCTCAAGAGCATGGCCCTGGACGCGATCCTGGAAGCGATCCGCGTGGTGGCCGCGGGCGACGCGCTGATCGCGCCGAGCGTGACCCGACGGCTGATCGCGGACTTCGCCGCAACGTCCGGCCCCGCGGCCCCCGAACCGGACGCCGGGCCCGCCCCGGACCCGAGTCCCATCGCGGGGATCACCGACCGGGAGCGCGAGGTGCTGGCACTGGTCGGACAGGGACTGTCGAACACCGAGATAGCCGAGCGGCTGGTGATCAGTGCGGCGACCGCGAAGACCCATGTCGCGCGTCTGTTCGCCAAGCTCGTGGCCCGGGACCGCGTCCACCTGGCGATCATCGCCTTCGAAACCGGACTCGTGCCGCGTAGACGGTAGGGGCCCGCGACCGGGCCGGTCACGCTCGGCCGCGGGCCGCGGAACGAACCCTGACCTGCACGGCAGGCGAGCCGGCCGAAAGGCTTCCGGTGCCGCTTCGGCGAGCGCCGAAGCGGCACCGGAACAACCAACGGCAACAGGGGTGCGGGGTGACCGGGCCGGTCAGACGGCGTGTTCGTCGAGGAAGCGCTCGACGTCCCGCGCCCACAGCCGGCCCTCGTCCTCGGTGAAGGCGTGGCCCGCGCCCGGGTACTCGACGACCGTCGCCCCCGGGATCCGCTCCCCCAGCAGCCGGCTGGTGGCCGGGAGGACGACGCGGTCGGCGCCCGCGACGACGACGAGCGTGGGCACGGCGATCTCGCCCAGGCGGCCGGTCAGGTCGACCCGGGCGGCGGCGGTGATCTGGAGCAGCCCGCCCGCGGGCAGCCCCGCCCCGACGGCGGCGGCCTGTGCGCCGTGCTCCTCCGCGCCCAGCTCCGCGAGGAGCCGGGGGTGCGTCAGCAGGCCGATCAGGTAGGCGCCCAGCACGGACGGGTCCCCGGCCGCGGCCAGGGCCTCCCACACCGCGGCGACCGTGCGCAGCTGCGCGTCCGGCTCGCTGAAGCCGACCGTGAGCACCAGGCCGGTGACCCGCTCCGGGTGGCGCAGCGCGGTGGCGAGGGCGACGGCGCTGCCGAAGGACGAGCCGACCACCGGGAACCGCTCGTGGCCCTCGCGGACCAGGGCGGCGACCAGGGAGTCCGCCAGCGCGAACACGTCGAGGTCGCCGGACGGGTCCGACGCGCCGGTGCCCGGGTAGCGGGTGCCGACGAGGTGGCGGCGACCGGCGAGGCGCCGGATCAGCGGCCCGAAGTTCAACTCGACGTCGCCGCCCGCCCCGTGGGCGAGGGCGAGCCCGGCGCCCGTCCCGGCGCTCAGGTACTCGGTGCGGCCGGTGCCGAGCAGCGCGCTCGACACCGGCGACTGGAGGTCCGTCACCTCTCTCCCTTCCGCTTGCCGAACCGCCGCACGAGCGGCATCTCCACGTACCGGTACAGCAGTCCGGCGATCACGAGGGAGACGGCCAGCGCCGACGCCAGGTAGACGGCGACCATCACCCCCGAGCCGAACGGCCCGTGCAGCACCTTGATGTTCAGCGTGTAGAGCACCAGGTAGTGGCACAGGTAGAACGCGAACGACGCGTTGCCGAGCGCCAGCAGGGGCCGGGAGGCCAGGACGCCCGGGCGGCCGGCGACGTCCCGCTGGGCGGCCGCCACGATGAGCAGCACGCACGGGACGATCAGCGGCGCCCGCCAGCCGAACAGCACCGGGCTGTAGGTGGCGACGGCGTAGGCCGGGACGAACGACACCAGCACCCACGGCAGGCTGATCCGCGGGAAGCGGCCGGAGGCCACCAGCTGGGCGGCGAACATGCCCGCGAAGAAGTCGAAGAGACGCCCCAGCGGGAACACGTAGGCGAACCACAGCTGGAAGCCCGTCACGCTCGGCTCGCTGATCAGCTTGATGTTCCCTGACGGCAGCGTGTAGGCGAGCACCGGCATCAGGACGGCGCCGGCCACGCACACGGCCAGCCCGGCCCAGGAGGTGCCGGAGCGGACGGTGCGGAACCGGGCGATCACGAACGGGAACACCAGGTAGAACACCGCCTCCACCGCGAGCGACCAGCCCGGGGGCAGGACGGTGAAGTTGTGCTTCGGGTTCGGCACCCACACCTGGGTGAGCGTCGCGTAGCGCAGCACGTCGGAGAGTTGCGTGCCGGTGCCCCAGAACACCGCCACCGCCGCCGCGCCGGCCGCGTAGTACAGCGGCAGGATCTTGACGAACCGGCGGCGGTAGAAGGCCCCCAGGCGGTCGCCCGTGCGGGACGACCACGTGAGCACGAAGCCGCTGAGGACGAAGAAGAACGCCACGCCTAGGCCGCCGAACTGGTTGGAGACCTCGTGGAAGACGACGTTGGTGTGGTGGTCGGCGAAGGTCGGCAGCGCCAGGTACGAGGAGTGGCACACGAAGACCGACAGCGCGGCGAAGAAGCGCAGTCCGGTCAGCGAGTCGAGGCGGGGGGTGCGCCGCCCGGCCGCCGCCGGCGGCGGCCCGCTGGGTGCGGGGACCGCCGCCGGCGCCGGCGCCAGTCTGCCGGCGCTGTTCACCGTGCTCATTCCCCGGCCGGGGAGGTCAGGGCCGACACCGCCGCCACCGCCGCGAGACCGTCCTCGTACCCGAGCACGGCGGCCACGCCGCGCACGTCGGGGTCGAACGGGTCGGCGCCGAAGCCGGCCCGCGCGCGCTCGGACGGCTCCAGGACGACGGCCCGGTCCAGCACCTTCCGGCGCTCCGGCGTCACGTAGCCGGGCAGCTCGGGCTGCGGGCGCAGGACGAGCACGCGGTCGGCGTGGGCGGCGAGTTCGGCGTTGGTGAGGGAGTAGGTGCCGCCGTCGACGTAGTCCGCGCCGTCGATCGTGGCCACCGGCCACAGGCCCGGCACGGCGCAGCTGGCGGTGAGCGCGTCCACCAGGCCGACGCCCGAGTCCGCGGTGAAGACGGCGGGCTCGCCGTCGGCGCGCACGGCGGTGACCGAGAGCCGGGCCTCGGGCCAGGCGTCCCGCTGGAGGCGGCCGGCGATGGCCGCGCGGCGGCGGGCCGGGTCGGTGCCGGAGCGCTCGCGGGACAGCGCGGCGAGCCGCTCGGTCTTGACGGCCAGGGACTCGTCGGCGCCGTGGACGGCGAGGACGTCCGGCAGGATCTCGGCGAGGGAGACGGCCGGGGCGAGTTCGGCGTTGCGGCGGGACTTGCGGACCGTGCGGTCGAACTCGGCGGCGGCGCCGGAGTGCAGCACGGCGGCGGCGACGGCGGCGCCGGCCGACGTGCCGACCACGTGGCCGACGGCGTCGAGCCGGAGCGCCCCGGCCTCCTCCAGCGCGGCCAGGACGCCGATGGTCCAGCCGATGCCGGCGAGTCCGCCGCCGCCGAGGACCACGGCGGTCGATTCCTGCGACATGAACTTCCTCCTGTTGGTACGGGGTGGTGCCCGGTGCGATGTGGTGGTGAGGGTCGTGGGGGGTCGTGGGAGCGGTCGGGGCCGTGGGGGTCGTGGGGGCGGTAGGGGCTGTGGGGGCCGGCCACCGTGCCCTCGGGGCGGGTCCGGTGGCCGGCCTCGTCCCGGCCGGGGGATGGCGGGACGGTCGCGGGCACGGCGCTCAGCGCGCGTGCACGGGTTCGGCGGGCGCCGCGGTGTCCGTGGGGACGCCGATGGGGGCGGGCGCGCCGGTGGGGGCCTGGCGCGGGCTCGCGTTGCGGCGACGCCAGCGCTGGTCGAGGGGTTTCTCGACGAGCTGGTACGACAGGTAGGTGGCGGCGATGGTCAGCGCCACGATCCCGGCGTACACGATCGGCGCCTCGACCCCGCTGCAGCCGTGGCCCGAGCGGTGCAGGTACCACATCCACAGCAGCGGCCACTGGTACATGTAGACGCCGAAGGTGAAGCGGCCGAAGCGGGCGACCGCGGGCGCGGGCCGGTCCGCCGGGCGGCGCAGGTCGCCGGCGCCGACGGCGCCGATCAGCAGCACGATGCCGGTGATGCCGACCGCGCTGGTGGCGAAGATGAAGTGCGCGTGCTCCGTCGCCACGTAGACCTCCGGTGCCAGCACCACCAGGGCGGTCCAGCGCGGGATCCGGGGCCAGGCGCCGCGCTTGAGCAGCAGGGCGATCAGCATGCCGAGGACGGACTCGACCATGCGCGCGGCCGGGCAGACGTAGACCAGCCAGAACTTCCACTCCGAGATGTCCTCGGGCACGCCGTGGTAGTTCATCCCGGGGCTCTGGAACGTGGCGCCGTCGGGGAGCAGCGACAGGACGAACGGCAGCGCGACGACCACCGCGGTGAGCACGACCGTCAGGATGCGCAGGGCCTTGGTGGAGCGCTGGACCAGCCCCCGGTACAGGAACGGGAAGACCAGGTAGAAGCAGATCTCCACGGACAGCGTCCAGGCCGGGTTGTTCACCGCGAAGTACACGGTGTGGTCCGGCACCCACGCCTGCACGAGGAACAGGTTGGCCAGGACGGTGCCGAGCGGGAACGCCGTCGCGGCGAAGAGGGCCGCGCAGATCACCCAGGCGACCAGGTGGACGGGGATCACCTTGACCACGCGCCGGGACATGAACCGCCGCCAGTCCAGCGACGTGCCGCGCGAGGTCCAGGTCAGCACGAAGCCGCTGAGCACGATGAAGAACGACACCGACGTGTAGCCGACCTTGCTCAGGGCCCCGTACACGTGCGACTGGAGCACCTGGTCGGCGAAGAGGCCGACGCCGACCACGTGCGAGGTGAGGATGAAGAAGGAGGCGGGCAGCCGGGCCAGCGACAGTCCGGGCAGGTTGCCACCGCGGCCCGTGCCGACCGGCTGGGCGGTACCGACCGGCCGGGCGGTGCTCACGAGGACACCCCCGCCTCGGCCTCGGCCCCGGCCCGCTGCGCCGGCACGGCCGGTGCCCCGGGCGCGGGCTCCGTCGGGACCACGGCCTTCGGCCGGGCCGTGGCCCAGTACTTCATGGTCGGCAGCTCGACCAGCCGGTACAGCAGCCAGCCCGCGAGGATCGTCGCCGCGAAGGTGCCGAGGATCAGGGCGATCGCGGGCAGCGGCGCGTAGTGGGCGCCGTGCTGGATCTTGGTGCGCAGCGTGTACATCAGCACGTGCTGCGTCATGTAGAAGCCGAACGACACCTCGCCCAGCCACACCATCGTGCGCGTGGCCGTCCAGGTGCGGTGCCCGTCGAGGTCGCGGCGGACGGCGGAGGCGACGATCAGCAGCAGCGGCACGAACGTGAACGGGATGAACGAGAAGGTGAACGGCACCACTTCGGCGACGACGTAGCCGACGAGCAGCGCGCCCCACGCGACGGCCGGCCGGATCACCGGCAGCCGGCCCTCGGCGATCACGCGGGCCAGCAGCATGCCGGAGAGGAACTCGGCGAGCCGGGGCAGCGGGAAGTTGTAGCCGAACCAGAACTGGACGGTGGAGATCGGCATGCCGTCGGTGTGCGGCGAGTTGGGCAGCACGGTGGCGACGGCGGCGATCAGGAAGGTCCAGGCGACGCAGCCGGCCAGGGCGAGCGTCAGCCGCTCCCGGGGTATGCGGCGCACCAGCGGCGCGATCAGCGGGAACAGCGCGTAGAACATCAGCTCGCAGCAGAGTGACCAGCTGGGGACGTTGACGGCGAGGAAGATGTTGTGGACCGGGAACCAGGAGTTCACGAGGAACAGGTTCGGCAGGTAGTCCCAGGGGCTGGTGGCGGCCGCCCCCGCGAACAGGACCATGGCGAGCGCCCAGGTCACGACGTGGGACGGGAACAGCTTGACCACGCGCTTGCGGAAGAAGTGCAGGTAGCCGCGGCTGTCGGAGCTCCGCCACATCAGCAGGAACCCGCTGAGGACGAAGAAGAAGGACACGCCGACCCAGCCGGCCTTCCAGAAGATCGTTTTGTAGGTCTCGGCCCAGTTCTGGTCTCTGAACGGGTTCATCGGGATGAACGTGAGCGAGAGGTGGAAGAAGAAGACGGGCGCGGCCGCTATGAAGCGCAGACCCGTCAGGGACGGCAGCGGGGCGCGGTGGTCGTGGCTAGGCCTGGAAATGGGACGCCTCCTTGATGCGGTCGACTGGGGAAGGGGCCGGTCGCACGTGCCGCAGCCCGTAGAGGACGAAGCCGCCCACGGCGAGGCCGACGGCGGCCAGTGGTACGTCGTGCACGTCGTGGAAGTGGGTGATGACCCGGCCGCCGGCGAACGAGCCCAGGGCCGCGCCGACGCCGAAGGCCGACATGTTGGTCGCCAGGGACAGGCTCGGGGCGGCCGCGGCGAGGTCCAGGACGTCGCTCTGCAGGATCGGGATGAGCGAGAAGGTGGCGAGGGCGAAGAGCACCCCGCCGATGGGGAAGGTGAGGGTGCTGCGCTGGAGCGGCTGGAAGGCCGCGCAGCCGGCGATGAACGCGGCCGCCGTGAGCAGCGCCGGCCCGCGGCCCCGGCCCGCGAGCCGGCCGCCGATCGAGTTGCCGAAGATGCTCGCGACGCCGTAGGCCACCAGCAGCACGGGGACGGCCGCCTCGGCGTAGCCGGCCGCGACGGCGCTCGGCTCGAAGTAGGTGATGATCGTGAACATCGCCGCCGAGAACAGCGCGGTGGCGCCGACGGTCAGCGCGACGTCGAGATTCAGCAGCGCCGAGATCTCCTGCCGGGCGTCCGGCTCCGGAGTGCCGATGTCCAGGTGGGCGGTCGCCTTGTGCACGCCCCACGTGGCGACCGCGGCGACCGCCGAGATCACCGCGAACGGTGTGCGCCAGCCGCCGATCTGGGCCAGCGCGGCCCCGGCCGGGATGCCGAGCACGGTGGCCAGGTTCACCCCGAACTGGATGGCCGTGACGGCCTTGCTGGAGCGCTCCACCGGTAGCAGGCGCTGCGTCAGCACGATCGCGGTGGCGAGGTACGCACCATGGACGCTCGCGGTCACCACCCGCCCCAGCAGCACCAGGGAGAAGTCGGCGGCGGTCGCGATGACGACGTTGCCGAGGGCGAACACCGCGAGCAGCCAGGTGGCCAGCCGCACCTTCGAGACCCCCGCCGTGAGCACGGCGACGACAGGCCCGGCGATCGCGACGGTCGCGGCGTAGACGGTCACGAGCAGCCCCGCCGTCGTCACGTCGACGCGCAACGCAGCCCCGACCTGGGACAGCATCCCGCCGGGCAGCAGCTCGGAGGTGCCGATGCAGCAGATGCCTGCCACCAGCGGAACGGTTCTGCGGGTCACGTGGGAGTCCTCTCAGGAGCCATGAGGAGACTATAGAAACCGAGCTGCCAATATACAAGACAGATTCCTGCGGAGGCGGCGCCGAGCTTGCAGTGAATACGCACCGTCCAGTCAGCCGGCGGCATGCGGGGACTGTGCGGGATGACCGTGCGAAGGGAAGGAAGACGCGGCAGACTACGGCCGTGATCCGGGCCGGGTCGGCAGGCCCGGGGCGTCGACTATCGGCCAATCGACCTTACGTACGCAGTTTCCCTGATGTGCGAACACGTGTGTCGACCGGAGAGTTGGGGGCGAGGAGAAACGAGGGCTCCCCATTCCCACCGTTTGCGAGGTATCGATGCGCTATGAACTGCTCGGGCCGCTCCGCGTGTCCGACGGTACGACGAGCTTTTCCATGAGCGCGCCGAAGATGGAGCTGACCCTGGCCACCCTGCTCGTGGGGGCCGGCCGGATCACCACGAAGGAGCAGTTGATCCAGGAGCTGTGGGGCTCCGGTCCGCCGCGGCGCGCGTCGGCCGCGGTCCACGTGTACCTCTCCCAGCTGCGCAAGTTCCTCGCCGCCGCCGGGGACACCGAAGGGGCCGCGATCACCACCAAGCCGTCCGGGTACCTCCTGCGACTGGACGGCGCCCAGTACGACGTGGCCGAATTCCAGACGGCGATGCGCAGCGGTCGCGCGTGGCAGCACGCCGGGGAGTACGAGGCGGCGCTCGACGACTTCGAACGCGCGCTGTCGCTCGTCCGGGGGCCGGTGCTGGACGGCGGCGCGGAGGGGCCGGTACTGGCTTCCTTCGCCGCCTGGGTGGAGGAGGAACGGCTGGAGTGCCTGGAGCTGTCGATCGAGGCCCGGACCGCACTCGGCCGCCACCGGGAAGTGACCGGGCTGCTCAACACCCTGATCGCGCAGTACCCGTTGCGCGAGTCCTTCTACCGCCAGCTGATGCTCGTGCTTTACCGGGCCGACCGGCAGGCGGAGGCCCTGCAGGTGTACCGCTCGGCCCAGCAGGTGCTCAGGTCCGAGCTCGGGCTGGAGCCGTGCCGCTCACTGCGCCGGCTGCACCAGGCGATCCTGACCTCCGACCAGCTCCTGGACCTTCCGCTGGCGAGCTGATCCGGCCTCCGGGCGGGTGGTGGCGGCGGGGCGCCCGTCCCGTCACCACCACCCACCCGGGTCAGCCGGCCAGCGTCATCAGCCGGACCAGGGCCACCCGGGAGGCGATCCCCAACTTGCTGTAGATGCGGGTCAGATGGACGTCGACGGTGCGCGGGCTGACCCGCAGCTGCTCCGCGATGTCCTTCGTCTTCAGCCCCTGGCCGGCGAGGTCCGCCACCTCCCGTTCGCGGATGGTGAGTTCGGCGAGCGCCCCCTCCGGCCCGCGGTCGGCGGTGCGCAGCGCGGCCCGGGCCAGTTCCCTGGCCCGGACGCCGGCGGAGCTCTCGGCGCCGAGGAGCTCCTGCGCCTCCTGGTAGCGCTGCGCGGCCTCGACGGGCTGGTGCCTGCTCATCAGGACGTGGCCGCTGGCCAGCAGCGCGTGCCCGCTCTGCTCGGCGATGCCGACCACGGCGGCGGCGTCCGCGGCGTGGTCGGCCCACTGCTCGATGCTCGCCTCGTCCATCCCGGTCCGCAGTGCCGCCGCGGCGAGCAGTTCGTACCCGCGGGCGGCCAGCACCCCGACCGGTTCGGCCACCCGCCACGCCTCGCGTTCGGGCAGCAGGAGCGCCAGCGCCGACTCGGCGTCGCCGGAGACCAGGGCGGCCTCCGCCCGCAGCAGGGCGTTGAGGGGGGTCCTGGGGGCCTTGCTCAGCACGCCGCTGGCGACGAGGAACGAGCCGCGGCCGAGCTGAGCGGAGGCGGCCGCGATGGTCGCGTCCAGCAGCGCGGCGTGGTCGAGGCGCCCGAGGGTGAGGGCCATGACACGCCCCTCCTCGGCGGCGTCCAGGGCGTCCGCCATCCGGCCGGACTGGTAGTTGACGTACCCCAGGGTGGCGAGCAGCGGCAGCGTCAGGTGGACGTCGCCGCGCTCCCGGACGGCCGTCAGCGCCCGGTCGATGTGGGCGTGCGCGGTGCCGTAACGGCCCATCAGCGCCTCCGCCCAGCCGAGGACGAGCAGGTGGACGGCCTGCCGGTGGTTCGGCCGGCCGCCGTTCGCGGTGGTGTCGAGCACCCGGGACCCGGCGTCGAACGCCTGCTTCGCGGCGCACACGTCGCCCTCCAGGACCGCGCACAGGCCGCTCAGCACCAGTGCTCCGGCCGGCGACACCCCGTCCGTCCGCTGCACCTCGCGCACCAGCGCCTCGATGTCGGGACGGGCGGGCAGCTTGCCCGCCAGGACCTTCGCCAGGTGCTGCTGCTCACGGAGCAGTACGCCGACGGCCGGGTCCGCCTGGTCTGCGGTGGAGAGTTCGACGATCAGGAGGGTCTGCACCGCCTCGTCCTGGCCGAGCGAGGCCAGGACGGTCGTCAGGAAGGCGACCTCGGCGGAGCGCGGTCCGGCGGCCAGGCGCCGGACCGGCCCGGACAGGATCGCGCCGGCCAGTGACCTGATCCGCTCGGCGTCCCCCTGCGCCGCGAGCGCCCGGACCACGGCCCGCCACAGCTCCGGTCGCACCGGCGAGGCGTCCGGCGACTCGTCGGCCGGCCGCGGCAGGCGCATCGCGGCGGTCAGCCAGTGGGCGGCCCGCGAGGGCTCGCCGAGGTGCAGGGCGGTGCGCGCGGCGGAGGCGAGCACCCGGGCGTCCGAGGCGCGGGCCAGCGAACCCGACCGCTCGATGTGCGGGGCGAGTTCGGTGGCCGGGGCGTCGAGTCGAGTGAGCCGGGCCAGTGCGCGCCGGTGGGCGCCGGCCCGCCAGCACGCGTCCATGGCGGCGTTCAGGCAGCGGCCGAGCAGCGGGTGGCGCAGGGTCACCAGGTCCGGCCCGGTGGCGCGGAGCAGGTCTCGCCCCTGCAGTTCCCCGAGGACCCGGCAGGCCTCGTCCTCGCCGATCTCGGCGACCTCGGCGACCGCGCTCATGCCGGACGCGTCCCCGAGCACCGCCGCCGCCTGCAGGGCCGCGCGGGCCGCTCCGTCGAGGGCCTCGGTCTCGGCCAGCAGCCGGGTGCCCAGGCCGTTGCGCGCCCAGTCCTCGCAGCCGCCGTCCGCCGGGGAGGCGGCGTCGGCCAGTGCCGTCAGGTACAGCGGGTTCCCCGCGCTGCGCTCGTGCAGGTCGGCGACCTCGGCCGGGCGCCTGGCGGGACCGAGCAGTTCGGCGCTCTGGGCGAAGGTCAGCGGGGCGAGCTCGATCGTCTCGACGGTGCCGAGTTCGGTGCCGTGCCGCAGGATGGAGCGCACGGCGACCGGGGCCTGCCGCGGCCGGTGCGCGACCACGAGCGCCATGCCGCCGTCCATGGGCCAGCGGACGAGCATGTTCAGCAGCGCGGCCGAGCCGGGGTCGGCCCAGTGGAAGTCGTCGACGATCAGCACCAGTCCTTCGGGCGCGGCGGCGAGGCAGTCCGCGATCAGTCGGCGCGCTTCGGTCAGGAGGCGGCCGCGGGAGGTGAAGTCGGCGTTCCCGGCCTCCTCGGACGAGGCGGTCGACGCGCCGGTCAGCGCCCGGGCCCTCGACTCGACCGGCCCGGCCCCGCCCCGCCAGGTGGCCAGCGCGTCGACGAACGGCTGGAACGGCATCCGGGCGTCGGCCTCGGAGCACCATCCCCGGAGCACCGCAAGGCCCCGGCCCCGCGCCTCCTGCGCCAGCGCGGTCAGCAGCCAGGTCTTCCCGCTGCCCGGATCCCCGGCCAATTCGACGATCGTGGACCGCCGTTCACGGATCGTCCGGACGTGGTCGAGCAGTCGGCCGAGTTCGGTGGTACGAACGGCCGCCCGAGCGGGCGGCGTTGTCATGACGGTAGTGGTCATCCCGAAATCCCTTCCCCCGTAAGCGACGGTGTGGCTCCGACGATGAAGAACGCGAACGGATCACCAACAACCACAACCAGCCTAAGAGTCCGATCCATGCCAACCGGCCCCGGAAAGAACCTCCCCAGTTAGTTCACAAATGGCACGACGGCTACCGCACCGGTGCTCCTCCCGACCCCGGACGGCCCCACGTGCACGTCACGCGGACTTAGCCGAGCTTTAGACGACCGGGCGAGTCTGGCGCCCGTCCGACCGACGACCCGCAGACCGAGGAGCCCATCCGTGCTCGAACTCCGGGACTTCCCCGACCACCGCGCAGTGTGGCGCCTGCCGCTCGGCGACCTGGCCGAGCTGGTGGTCGACCTCGCCACGGGCGAGCCGACGTTCCGTCAGATCGACCTGGTGCTCGCCGGGTCCGGACGCCACCTGCGACTCCTGCGCGAGCACCGCCGCGCCTCGGCCGCCGCCGACGGGTTCGGCCCCGGCTGGTCGCTCTGCGCGGGCCCCGGGTTCGAGGTCGACGCCTCCGGCGATCCCGCGACGGTGACCGACGGCCTGGGCCGCACGGTCACCCTGCACCGGGACGGCGACGGCATGGTCGCCAAGGTCGTGGACCCGGCCGGCGGCCAGGCGGCGGCCTTCGCGTACGACGCCTCCGGCCGGATGGCCCGCCAGACGGGTGCCGACGGCCGCGTCACGGCCTACGGCTGGGACGACCGGGGCCGGCTGCTGTCGGTCACGGCCGGCGGGGAGACGGTCCGGCTCGGGTACGACGACCGGAACGCCGTCCTGGAGGTGGCCTGGGACGGCCCGGACGGCCAGGTCCGCACCGGGTTCGCCCGCTCTCCCGGGCGCACCGTCGTCACCGGCGCCACCGGCCTGCCGACCACC
This sequence comes from Kitasatospora sp. NPDC057936, assembly GCF_042887525.1. Classification (NCBI taxonomy): domain Bacteria; kingdom Bacillati; phylum Actinomycetota; class Actinomycetes; order Kitasatosporales; family Streptomycetaceae; genus Kitasatospora; species Kitasatospora sp. NPDC057936. The sequence continues at coordinate 25,091 of NZ_JBHVPD010000070.1, read as the reverse complement.
TACGAGTTCGACGACCAGGGACGGCCGACCTCGGTCACCGATCCGCTCGGGCACGTCACCCGACGGGAGTGGGACGCGGACGGCCGTCCGACGGCGGTCGTCGACGCCACCGGCGCCACGACCGCGTTCGAGCACGACGCGGCGGGCCGCCCGGTCGCCCTGCGGCTGCCCACCTCCGCCCGCTCCACCATCGCCTACGACGACGCCGCGCACCCCGGGCTCGCCACCGCCCTGCGCGACCCGGCCGGCAACGAACTGCTCCTGGAGTACGACGCGTCGGGGCACCTGGTCCGCAGCCACGCCCCCGGCCGCGCGGCCGACCTGGACACCCGCGTCAACCATCCGGTGCACGGCCGGCCGACCGCGTTCACCGACGGCAACGGCCGGACCACCACCTTCGGTTACGACGGGCAGGGCAATCTGACCGACGTCACGCCGCCCGCGCCGCTCGGGCGGACGTCCTACCGCCACGACCGGCTGTCCAGGGTCGTCGGGGTCACCGACGGCGCCGGCCGGCGCACCGGCTACCGGCACGACCCGACCGGCCGGCTCGCCGAGGTCACCGACGAGGAGTCCGGCCGGGTCCTGCTCACCCTGGCCCACGACGCCTTCGGCCGCGTGGTCCGCAAGTCCTCCCCCGACTGGTCCTACGAGTTCCGCTGGGTCCGGACCGCGGCGGGCGGGCGGCTCGCCTCGGCCGTGCGCACCGAGGGCGCGGACACCGAGGAGGTGCGGGCCGGTCACGACGCCGAGGGCGCGCTGACCACGCTGACCACCGCCGGCGGCACGACGCGCTACGACTACGACCCGGCCGGACGGCCCGTCGCGGTCACCACCCCCGCCGGACGCACCGCCCGCCTCACCCACGACGCCGCGGGCCGCCTCACCGCCGTGGACTTCGGTGCGGGCCGCCAGGAGATCGGCTACGACGACGCCGGGCGCCGGACCGCCCTGACGGTCCGCGGACCCGCCGGGGACCTCCTGGTCGGCGCGGAGTACCGCTACGGAACCGCCGACGGTTCGGACGGCGACGTCCTGCTCTCCACGACCGTCGACGGCGAGACCGTCACCTTCGCCTACGACGGCCTCAAGCGCCTGGTGCGGGCCGGGGACACCGAGTTCGAGTACGACGGCGCGCACCACCTGGTCCGCCTCGGCGGCACCCGCTTCACCCTCAACACGGCGGGCCAGGTGGTCCTGCTGGGCGAGACCGGCTTCGCGTACGACGGCGCCGGCAACTTCACCGAGGAGACCAACCCCACCGGCTCCTTCACCTACAGCGCCACCAACCAGACCCTGACCGGCGTGTTCGGCGGGCAGCAGGTGGTGGACATCAGGTACGACGGACTCGGTCAGGAGCTGCCGCGGCGGATCACCGAGACGACCGTGGACGGACACACCGTCACCCACGTCCTGACCCACACCCCGCTCGGGATCGCCCGTGCCACCGACGACGGGGTCCCGACCGACTTCGTCCGCACCCCCGACGGTGCGCTGCTCGCCGTGCTCACCGCCGACGGCCGCCACTACTGGGCCGTCACCGACCAGCAGGGCTCGGTGCTCGCGCTGCTGGACGAGGAGGGCCGGCTCGCCGCCCGCTACCGCTACACGCCGCACGGCGCGGTGACGGCGACCGGGGAGGCCGCCGCCGCCAACCCCTTCCGCTACCGCGGCGCGTACCAGCTGCTGCGCAGCGCCCACGTCCTCGACCACCACCTCTACAACGGGTTCTGGGGCCGCTTCACCCAGCCCGACCCGACCGGGCGGCAGTACGCGCCGTACACGTTCTCCGACAACGACCCGGTGAACAGCGGCACCTGGACCAGGCACGACTTCCGGGCGGTGCTGGTGCGCCCGTTCGAGCCGGCCGCCGGGTCGTTCTTCCCCCGGCCGGCACCGGCGGCACCGACCGACCGGCTGCTGACCGATCTCACCGGTCCCGGCGCCACCCCCGACGTCCCCCCGCTGATCACCGGGGCGCCGCCGGCGCGGTTCGCGGCGTACTGACCCACCCGGACCGCGCGGGCACCGCGCGCGTGCCGCACCCCCGATCCACCCCCTCCACCGCACTGAAAAGGAACGGACACATGGCCGAGCAGATCGTCCTCCGGGTTCCCCGGGAAATCGTGGTCAAGGTCGTCGACGACGTCGAGGTCGGGGACCCGCAGGTGGGCCAGACCGGCACCTTCGACGACGAACTCTTCGACGAGTCGGGCAAGCTCATCGGCACCTCCCACGGCTCCTTCCGGATCGAGTACGCGCGCCCCGGTGACGGCGGTCTGATGACGTACTACAGCGAGGACCTCACATTCGAGGACGGCACCGTCCACGCCGAGGGCTGGGCCGACTTCAACGACGTCCGCACCAGCGAGTGGGTCTTCTACCCGGCTGTCGGCACCGGCGGCCGCTACGAGGGCCTGACCGGGTTCCGCAAGTGGCGGATGACGGGTATCCGGGCCTCGGCCGAGGCCCGGATCCTGCTGTCCGACTGACGCCAACACGCCGGAAACCGACGGGAGACCACACATGACCGGCCGGGACGTACACATCCTGTCCGCCGCAGCAGCCCTTCCCGGACCCGCCCTGGACAACGCCACGCTGGCCCGGCGGTTCGGCATGGACCCGCTGTGGGAGCAGTGGGTCGACGCGTTCATCGGCACCCGGGCCCGCCACCTGGCGCTGGACCTGGAGACCGGGAAGCAGACCCGCACCCTGGCCTCGCTCGCCGAGGAGGCGGGGCGCCGCGCGCTGGCCGCCGCCGGCCTCGGCCCGGGCGACGTCGACGCGGTGGTGCTGGCCACGGCCACCCCCGACCAGCTGATGCCGGCCACCGTCAACGTCGTGGCCGACCGGCTCGGCATCGACGGCGTGCGCAGCTTCCAGCTGCAGTCCGGCTGTTCGGGAGCGGTGCAGGCGCTGGACGTCGCGCGGCAGATCCTGCTGAGCGGCAGCGGGCGCACCGTGCTGGTGCTGGGCGGTGACGTGATCGCCCGCTTCTACGACCTCGAAACGGACCTGCGCAAGGCGGCCCCGGCCGAGCTGGTGAACTTCGTGCTCTTCGGGGACGCGGCCGGTGCGGCGGTCCTGTCGACCGACCCGGCCCCGGGCTCGGCGGCGGTGCGGGCCCTGTTCACCCGGCTCGTCGGCCTGGGCCGTCCGCCCGGGGCCGTCCTCGAGTGGTTCGGCCCGGCCGACCGCCACAACGACCGGCCCGCCGCGACCGAGGACTACAAGGCGATCGAGGAACACGTGCCGACGATGACCGGCGAGGTGCTGGACGAGTTGCTGACCGGCCTCGGCTGGCGCGGCGACGAGGTCGACCTGCTGCTGCCGCCCCAGCTCTCCGGCCGGATGACCAAGCTCATCAGCGGGCGGCTCGGACTCCCCCGCGCGCAGGACGTCTCCTGCGTGGACGACGCGGGCAACTGCGGCAACGCCATCGTCTTCCTCCAGTTGGAGCGCGCCCTCGCCGGGCCGCTCGGCCCCGGACGACGGGCCGTCGGCATCTCCATCGAATCCAGCAAGTGGCTCAAGGCGGGCTTCGCCCTGGAAGGGAACTGACGCCGTGACCGACGCACTGGCGGAGCTGCACCGGGAGGGCAGCCTGCCCGACCGCTACCCGGAGGTCCGGCGGCTGCTCGCCGGCCTGACGGACGACGAACTGGTCCGCGCCGGCCGGGTGCTGGCGAGGACCGACCCCGACGCGGTGCTCGCCGCGCACCCCGGCACCCCCGCGCCGGTCGTCGCCGTCACCGGTCACGGCACGCTCAACGCGCTGCTGCCCGCGCTCACCGCGCAGTTCGCCCGGCACGGCCTGCTGGCCCGGACCCGGCTGTCCGACTTCGACGGCTGGGTCTTCGACCTCGTCGACCCGTCGAGCGGCCTCTACGCGGCCCGCCCCTCCTTCGCACTGTGCGTGCTCGACCCCGCGACGGTGGTGGACGAACTGCCGTCGCCGTGGCGGGTCGAGGACGTGGCGCGGGTGCTGGAGGAGAAGCTCGCCCTGGTCGAGCGGGCCGCGCGGGTCTTCGCCGGCACCACCGAGGGGGCCACGCTCGTCCTCAACACCCTCCCGCTGCCGCGCGAGTTGACGGGCCAGCTGGTCGACCTCCGGGCTCGGGCCGGGCTCGGGGTGCTCTGGCGGGAGGCCAACGCCCGGCTGCTGCGCCTGTCCGAGGCCCACCCCGAGGTCGTCACCGTGGACCTCGACCCGCTGCTCGCCGAGGGTGTCGCCGCCCGGGACGTCCGGCAGAGCGTGTACGCGAAGGCACACCTGTCCGACGCCCTGCTCGCCGCGTACGCGCGGGAGGTCGGCCACCTCGCCCGGCAGGCGTCGGGTGGCGTGAAGAAGGTCCTCGCGCTGGACCTGGACGACACCGTGTGGGGCGGGGTGCTCGGCGAGGTCGGCCCCGAGGGCATCGAGACGGCCGGCGGCTACCGGGGCGAGGCGTTCGCCCGCTTCCAGCGGGTGGCCCGCCAGCTGAGCGCGCAGGGCGTCCTGCTGGCCGCGGTGAGCAAGAACGACCGCGAACCGGTGGAACGGACCCTGCGCGAACACCCCGACCTGGTCCTGCGCGAGGAGGACTTCGTGCAGATCCGGGCCGACTGGCGGCCCAAGCCCGAGAACCTCCGCGAACTGGCCCTCGCCCTCAACCTCTCCGTGGACAGCTTCGTCTTCGTCGACGACAGCGCCTTCGAGTGCGGCCTGGTCGAGCGGGAGCTGCCCACCGTCGCCGTGGTCCGGGTCGACGGCGACCCGGCGACCCACGTGACGCGGCTGCTGCACGACGGCTGGTTCGACGCGCGCCGGCTCACCGACGAGGACCTGGCGCGGCCCGCCCGCTATCGCGAGGACCGGGCCCGGCAGGACTTCCTGTCGACCTTCGACTCGCTCGACGGCTACCTGCGGGAGCTGGACATCTCGGTGGCCCTCGGCCCCGCGACGGCCGACCGGTTCGCCCGGGTCTCCCAGATCACCCTGCGCACCAACCAGTTCAACCTCACCACGCGGCGGCTGCAGCCCGCACAGGTGCGGGCGATGGCCGAGGACCCGGCCGCGCAGGTACTCACCATCACCTCCGCCGACCGCTTCGGCGACAACGGACTGGTGGGCGCCGTCCTGCTGCGGCGGGACGCGGACGTCCTGCACATCGAGAACTTCCTGCTCAGCTGCCGGGTGTTCAGCCGCGGCATCGAACAGGCCGTGCTCGGCGCCGTGCTGCGCCACGCGCGCGGCAGCGGCGCCGCCGAGGTGCGCGCCGACTACCGCCGCACCGCGAAGAACGGCAACGTCGCCGACTTCTATCCGCGGGCCGGCTTCGAGACCGTCACGGTCGACGACGACTCGGCCGCCTTCCGGCACCTGCTGGAGCCGCTGCCCGAGCCCGTCGGGCACATCCGACTGACCGCGAACTTCGAAGGGGACACCCTGTGAGGACCATCGACGACTTCGTCACGCTCCTGCGCGACGAACTCGCCCTGCCCGTCTCGGCCGAGGACCTCGGCCGGGACCTGGACACCGTCGAGGAGTGGGACTCGGTGCACCTGCTGGCGCTGTGCACGCTCCTGGAGCGCGAGACCGGCCGCTCGCTGCGGCTGTCCGAGGTGCTGGAGGCGCCCAGCCTGGAGGCCGTCTACCGGCTGGCGGTGGAGTCGTGACCGCCGAAGAGACCGAGGTCGGCGAGCCGCTGCCGCGCCAGCGCCGGCACACCCTGTTCTTCCTCGAAGTGATCCGCGACTTCGCGCCGGTCTTCCTGGACACCGAGGTGGACATGGGCCGGGTGCTGGCCCACCGCGCCGCGGCCCTCGACAGCACGGGCGTGCGGTACTCCACCACGGCCTACGTGCTGCGCGCGGCCGGACGGGTCCTGGCCGGGCACCCGGACGCCAACGCGGCCGTGGAGGGCGGACCGCAGCGGCTGCGCATCGCGCACTACCCGTTCGTCAACGGCAAACTGACCCTCGACCGGACCCTCGACGGCCGGCGGGTGGTGCTCGGCACCGTCGTACCGAACCTCCACGAGGCCGAACTCGACGACATCCAGGAGCACCTCGTCCGGGTCCGGGACGGCGACGCCGAGCAGCTGCCGGACTTCGAGGGCGTGCGGCAGCTGCACCGGGCGCCGTGGGCCGAGGGACGCGAGCGCTTCCGCGAGGCGGCGGGTTCGCTCGCGCTGCGCCCCCACCTCACCGGGACGTTCGCGGTGACCTCGCTGGGACACCGCGCGGTCGACTCCTTCCATTCGGTGGGCGGCACGACCACCACCTTCGGCGTCGGCCGGATCCTGGACCGGCCGGTGGTCCGCGACGGCCGGGTCACCGTGGCGCCGGTGCTGCGGCTCAGCATGGCCTTCGACCACCGCGTGATCGACGGGGCCGAGGCCGCGGACGTACTGACCGAGGTCAAGGAGTCGCTGGAGAGCGTATGAACGACATCGCCGAGCTGAAGAACTTCGTGGTCGCGCACACCCGTTCGCAGGGCCTGCCACCCGAGCACTACGACCCGCTGCTGGACCGCGTCCGGCACGACGGGAACGGCGGGCCCGGGTCCTGGGTCCACGAGTGGAGCACCGACGCGGCCCGGCTGGAGGCCGACGGGAAGCTGCTCGAAGCCTGCGTGCACTACAACATGGCCCGGTTCCCGTACGTGGACGGTTCGGCGCGCCGGGAGGCCCTGAGCCGTTGCACCGACACGTTCGACCGGTGGCGCGCCGACTTCCCCGCCGTGCAGCGGCTGGACGTCGAGCTGCCCGAGGGCCGGATCCGCTGCTGGAGCGCCGGGCTCGACGCCGCGGACCCCAAGCCGCTGCTGGTGATGACCGGCGGCATCGTGTCCGTCAAGGAGCAGTGGGCGCCGGTGCTGCTCCAGCTCGGCGCCCTCGGGTTCGCCGGCGTGGTCACCGAGATGCCGGGCGTGGGCGAGAACACCCTGCCCTACCGCGCCGACAGCTGGCGGATGCTCCCCGCCGTGCTGGACGCCGTGGGGGACCGGGCGGACACCTCACGGACGTACGCGCTGGCGCTGAGCTTCAGCGGCCACGGCGCCCTGCGGGCCGCCCTGCACGACTCCCGGATCAGAGGGGTGGTGGGCGCGGGCGCCCCGGTACACGACTTCTTCACCGACACCGCCTGGCAGCGGACGGTGCCGCGCGTCACCACCGACACCCTGGCGCACCTGATCGGCACCAAGCCCGACGAGGTGTACGGGGTGATCCGCGACTGGGCGCTGACGCCCGGCGAACTGGGCGCACTGCGCATCCCGGTGGCCCACGTCACCAGCCTGCGGGACGAGATCATCCCGCCCGCCGACGCCCGGCTGCTGCGGGAACACGTGCGCGGTGTGCGGCTGCTCGCCCACGACGACGTGCACGGCTCACCGGGCCACTTCGCGCAGACCCGGCTGTGGACCCTGCTGTCGGTGCTGCGCATGCGCGGCGGCCTGGGCGACCAGCGCGTCGCGCTGACCCGGGACTTCGCCCGGCTGCGGTACGGGAAGGGGCGGCGGCCGTGAACACGACGATCGACCTCGACGGCGGCACCCGGTGCCTGCGCAACGTGCTCGGCCGGTTCGCGACCGGCGTGGTCGCGGTGACCTCGGCCGACCCTGCCACCGGCCACCGCGCCGGGCTGGTCGCGAACTCCTTCTGCTCGGTGTCGCTGGAACCGGCGCTGGTCTCCTTCTGCGTCGCCCACACCAGCGCCAGCTGGCCGCTCATCCGGTCCGCGGAGCCGCTCGGCATCAGCATCCTCGGGGCGCAGCAGGCCGAGGCGGCGAACCGTCTCGCGGCGAGCGGGACGGACAAGTTCCAGGGCCTGCCCTGGACTTCCTCGCCGGGCGGCGCACCGATCCTCGACGGTGCGCTGGCGTGGCTGGAGTGCGCGGTCGAGGCGGAGCATCCCGCCGGCGACCACGTGATCGTGGTCGCCCGGGTGCTCCGGCTCGACGCGCTCGCCGACGGCGATCCGCTGCTGTTCTTCCGCGGGTCGTACCAGCGGCTCGACCGCTGAGGCCGGATCCGTCAGACCCCGGTACCGGAAGCGGTACCGGGGTCGACGCCTGCCCCCGTACCGAAGGCGCGCAGGAAGGTGTCGACCCCGGCGGTGACGACCTTGGTCACCTCGGCGTGGTCGAGCGGCCGCGTGCCCAGCCCGCTCAGGCCCGGCAGTTCCTCGTAGACGAGGGCGATGAACTGGTTGGCGGCGCGGACCGGGTCCTCGATCCGCAGTTGCCCGGCGTTGGCCAGCCTGGCCAGGCGGCCGGCCAGCGCGTCGACGAACTGGTCCGGCCCGCTCGCCCGGACGGCGTCGAAGAGGTCGGGGAAGCGCACCGCCTCGGCGTACAGCAGGCGGCGCACCGACTCGGACTGCTCGTCGCAGTAGCAGTCGACCAGCTTCTGGGCCACGTCCTCCAGCCCGGGCCGCAGGTCCTGCGGCTCGTTGGGGAAGGACTCCAGCACGTCCATCGTCTTCGCGTTGGAGCGCGCCGCGGTCTCCGTCATGACGTGCCGGAAGAGGTTCTCCTTGGACCCGAGGTGGTTGTAGATCGTGGGCTTCGCGACCCCCGCCTCGGTGGCGATCTGGTCGAGGCTCGCCTGGGCGTAGCCGACCCGCGCGAAGACCCGCAGGGCGGCCTCCACGATCGCTCGGCGCTTGTCCATCCGGCCCCGGTCGCCGGGGCTCCCGGTCGTCTTTTCGGTCTCGCCAACACTCATGGAGCCATGCTACCGTCCCAGCCATCGAAATGAACTACCTAGTTCATTTAGCTTGGCGGTCTGGTGCAAAGGAGTTTCCGTGTCTGAAACGAACGCGGCGGGGGGCGGGCCCGCCCGGCTCGACCGCCCGCTGCTCACCCTGGTCGGCGTCATGGTGCTCGGCGGCATGATGTCCTACCTCGACGCGACCATCGTCAACGTCGGGATCAGCACCCTGGGCGGCCACTTCAACGCCACCCTGGCCAGCGTCGAGTGGATCACCACCGGCTACCTGCTCGCGGTGGCGCTGGCCATCCCGCTGGCCGGCTGGGCCATGGTCCGCTTCGGTGCCAAGCGGATGTGGCTGCTCGGCCTGACCCTCTTCCTGGCCGGCTCGACGCTGTGCGCCGTCGCCTGGAACGTCGAGTCCCTGATCGCGTTCCGCGTCCTCCAGGGCCTCGGCGGCGGCATGGTCGACCCGATCATGATGACCGTGGTGGCCGGCGCCGCCGGACCGGCGCGGATCGGCCGGGTGATGGGCCTCATCTCGGTGCCGATCACCCTCGGCCCGGTGGTCGGCCCGATCGTCGGCGGCCTGCTGCTGGAGAACCTGTCCTGGGTGTGGATGTTCCTGGTCAACATCCCGTTCGCGCTCGCCGCGATCATCCTCGCGGTCAAGGTCCTGCCGGCCGACCCGGCGCCCAGCGGGGACCCGGTGCCGGTGGACGGCCTCGGCATCGCCCTGCTCCCGCCCGGCTTCGCGGCGATCGTCTACGCGCTGTCCCAGGCGGGCAGCGAGGGCTTCGGCAGCGCCAAGGTGATCATCGGCCTGGTCCTCGGCGTCGTGCTGTTCATCGGCTACGTCGTGCACGCGCTGCGCACCGACAAGGCCCCGCTGATCGACCTGCGGCTCTTCGCCAACAAGGGCTTCAGCGCCGCGGTGGCCACCATGTTCCTGCTCGGCGGCGGCCTGTTCTCGCTGCTCTTCCTGCTGCCGCTCTACTACCAGCAGGTCCACCACCACACCGTCCTGGAGTCCGGTCTGCTGCTGGCCCCGCTGGGCTTCGGCACCCTGATCGGCATGCCGATCGCCGGCAAGCTCGCGGACAAGTTCGGCGCCCGGCAACTGGTACCGCTCGGCGCCCTGCTGATCGGGGCCGGGGCCCTGGTGTTCACCCAGTCCGGCGCCGACACCTCGCAGGCCGTGCTGACCGTCGCCCAGCTCGCCGCCGGCTTCGGCATGGGCCTGGTCGGTGCCCCCACCATGGGCGCGGTCTACCGCACCGTGCCCGGCGAGTCCGTGGGCGGCGCGACCGGCGCGGTCTTCATCCTCAACCAGATCGGCGCGTCGCTCGGCATCGCCGTCGTCGCGCTGATCATCCAGGGCGGCGGCGAGCACGCGGCCCCGACCGACGCGTCCTTCAGCAACGCCTTCTGGTGGGCGGTCGCCGCCGCCGTCGTCGTCTTCGTCGCGGGCCTCGTCCTGCCGGGCCGGGCGCAGCCCGCCGCCGCCGAGACCTCGCCCGCGCCGCAGCCCGAGAGCGTCTGACGTCCCGTCCCTCACGGGGCGGCGCCGGGGACGGGGCCGGCGGCGCCCCCGGGGACCGGGACCCCCCGCCCCCCCCCGCCCCCGCGGGGCGGGGGCCCCCGGTGGTGGAACCCAGAGCGAG